>NZ_JAUBRN010000008.1:0-151489 GCF_036701875.1 Microcoleus sp. MON1_C5
GGTTTAACTGCTTATCAATCTATTCAACAAGCTCTCTCTATTGATGGCTCCATTTTTTCCCCTAGTTGAGCAATTACAATTTTTGTAGGGCGAAGCCTTGGTGATTAATTTTTTTGTAGAATAGACACCTCGCAACTAAAAATGGGTGACGCGCTCACTTATAGGGGGTCTAAAATACAGCATATTCCAGGTTCATTAAGTACAGTAGCAACAGCTTGTAAACCAGACTGCTCGATCAAAAAAATGATGCTACTTTAAAAAAGTTATGCCAAGACTTTCCAAAAAATACCCCAATCAAAGTCAGTATATCTTATTACGCGATCGCCCAAAAAACATTGAATTTTAATTCAAATTTATCCCTTCACAGGCAAAACGATCGCAAACTCAGTGCCAATTCCTGGCTCGCCATTCACCTCGATGCTGCCGCCATGTTTTTCTACCGCAATCTGGTGGACAATTGCCAACCCCAATCCAGTTCCTTTGCCGACACCTTTCGTCGTGAACAAATGGTCGAATATCTGCTGTTTAACTTCCTCTTTGATTCCGGTGCCGTTATCAGCAATGTTAATTTTAATGTACCCCTCGCAGACTATATCCGTGCAAATCGTGATGCGGTTGGGATTGGCGGTAATTTCACTAAAAGTGCGGCCTATATTTGACTCTTCTAAGGCATCGATCGCATTGGCAAGGAGGTTCATAAAAACTTGATTCAATTGACCGGGAAAACATTCGATTTTAGGGAGATTGCCGTATTTAGTTATCACTTCGATCTGCGGGCGGTGTTCGTTTGCTTTGAGGCGGTGTTTCAAAATTAAAATAGCGCTATCAATGCCTTCGTGAATATTAAAAGGAACTTTGTAGTCTTTGTCGCCTCGGGAGAAGGTACGCAAACTGTTGCTGATGCTGCAAATGCGCTCGCACCCGAGTTGCATTGAATCAATCATCTTCGGTAAATCTTCCAAAAGATAATCGAGGTCTATCTCTTCGGCGTGGTCTGCTATTTCGGATTGCGATGCAGCGGAGCGATACAATTCTAAGTGTTCTATAACATCTTCCAAACTTCTTTTACCTTCGCTTAAATTGCCCGAAATAAACCCAATCGGATTGTTAATTTCGTGGGCGACTCCGGCGACTAAATTACCCAATGCCGACATTTTCTCATTTTGCACGATTTGCAGTTGTGCTTGTTGTAAATTTTTTAAAGTTCGTTCTAGCTGTTGATTTTGCTCTTGCAAAAGTTCGGCGGCTCGCTTGCGCTCAGTGGCATCAACACCCAAACCAATAATCCCGATCGTCTCGCCCTGGGAATTTTTTAACTGCACTTTCGTGATTTCTAAATAGTGTAGTTTGCCATCCACAAGTCTGAGAATTTCGCTGGAGTAATGCGGCAAATCTTGAGCAAGGCAGGCGGCATCGGAAACCAGACAGCCCGCTGCATTCTCCCCCAGTATATCTTTATAATGATCGACAGCTAGGAAATCGCTCAGAGGCACGCCCACATCTTGAGAAAATGTCTTGTTCAAAAACTGTACTTTACCACTGGGATTCACCATCCAAATCCAAATCGGAGCGACATCAAGAATCGCTTGGAGCATTTTTTTCTGATCGGCAAGCTGAGCTTCGGTTCGGCTAATTTTTACTAGCGATCGCTCTAATTGTTGGTTGTAATCCTGATATTTTTTATATAGCAGAGCATTTTGCAAACAGATGGCTGCCTGAGAACACAGGAGATTGAGAAGTTGCAGGCGATCGCGGGTAAAAACTCTTGCGGTTAAGCGGTTTTCCAGATACAAAATGCCGACTAAGTTGCCTCGATCGAGAATCGGCCAACACAACAGGCTCTGCGGTTGGTATTTGAGGATGTAGGAGTCGGAATCCCAATCACGTTGTTGAGCGAGATCCCGAACAATCACAGGTTTCAATAAATTTTTAACGCAGTCAACAATTTTGAGGGGCAAGATATCTCTGTTTTCATCGAGTGTTGCGGATGATAAGTCGATCGCCCACTCGACTCCCGAATTGTCGAGCGCGCTGGTAGCCGCGATTTCCCATTGATTGCCGTTTGGCAAAATCAGCGCTCCTTTGTCAGCTCCTGTATTTTTCATCGCCAGTTGCATCAGTTTGGCAATCAGTCGATCGAGTTCTCTTTCACTAGAGAGCGCTTGACAAGCTTTTAGCAGTGTTGAAAAATTCCCGAAATCTGAGACGCTCGCCGAAACAGACGGATGAATGGATGGATGAATGGATGGATGAAGCGATTGATTTGGCCCCGCAGGTGTTGGAAAATTTGCTAATGGGTTTGCAGGAAGTTTGGCGGGTTCTAAAATCGGTTTTAATAATTGAGGATAACGTTTTTCTAAGTCATCAATTTTTGATCTATCTCCCCAGCGGACATAGCAATCATAGGCATCTATCATGTAGAGTCGGGCAATTTTTTCTCTTCCCAATGACAGGTAAAACTTAGCAGCGAGTTCGCCGGCCAGAGCTTCTTCATTGACATATTCGTTAGCTTTAGCTCCGGTAATAGCTCGATCGTACAGTTCCATTGCTTCGGCTGTCTGTCCCAAAACGCCCAGCAATTCTGCCTCAACCAGATCGAACTTGTGTTGGTAATTGATCGGCGTATGGTGCGCGAATTCTTTTAGTTTTTTCTGACTAGCCCCAACCCGCTTAAGGATTTGTTGGCGCTCCGCCGGTGCGGCATCTGCATAGATTGCCAAATCTGCCAGCGCATCATAAAAGTCGTGCATCATCGTTACTAGCATCAAAACACAATTCCCAAGATAAGGTTTGCCTCCATTTCCCCTGTCGATTGGCTACGGATTACGGCGCGAATATATCCCGAATCCGTGGCCTCTTTTTGCTAAAATTTATACACCTCCATGTGGCAGATAACAGTTAAGATTAATTGGAAGATTGGAAGGTTTAATGTATTTGTAAATAACCTGGCTGCGTTCGAGTTCGTCGAGAATGTCTGTGCGGTTGAGGACTATTTCTACCCATCCAATTAACGGTCGCTAATGCAACTTTTTGGGATTTTGGCAGCACCGCGTCCCGGAAATCCTCAGCCACAACGACGTAGGTTTGAGAATTTTAGCGGCGGGTGGTTGGTCTTTCTCGGACACGAACAGATCGATAGCCGATCGACAATCTGTGTACAATTGCGCGATCGGGCGATATCCCGGTATTACCGCAGTGAAATCTACTACATCTACTGTTGCGTCCATATCGGCTGACCTCAACTCCGACATTAGCTTGACAAAACTTAGTGTATCTATCTTAGGGCATAAACCGCATAATTTTTGATCGCCCGATCGAAAATTCTAATTGTCTGTTAATGAACAATATTTTATACTTTGGCGATCGCGATTAAAGCTTTTTACTTACGTATAAGTTTCTCCTGTTAATCTCAAATGCAATTCAATGAACGCGAAATACCGTATAAACACCGCAGTTTCCTGTCTGGAAAAATACAATGGGTAATTAATTGAATTTAATATAGCTCGATCGCCCAAATTTCCGCGAAGCGGCTCAAAAAGTTAATACCTTAAAAAGTCCAAATACAATCTATAGAAATTATAAAGAATCCGTCGTGAAAGCAGTGGCACTCTAGTCCCCCCTAGAAAAGGACAGAATCGTTGCATTGTGGTGAAACTCCCCCTCCACTCTACTTCCGGTCTAATAGCCCTCCCAGGGGTTAAAACCAAATCAAATAGTAATAGGCAGTAGTCTTCACATGACTTTACGTAGATTCCGACAGAGGTTAAAACCCCTGTCGGAATCTAGCTTCCCGAGAAGGAAACAGCGTTATTTGAAATTAGTCGATCGCGTCTGCCGCTGTTTCTGCCACTCGTTGAGTTATGTCAATATCTCGATTCACTTTCTAGCAAATATTCTCCGAGGCATCTTCAGCGTTCTATCTGGCATCTCGCGCTGCATCATTGATATTTTCTTGGCCGCCGCTGGTACCATATCTCAGCGACTCAGTACCCTCTGCTGCTCTTTCTTTGGCTCCCGCAGTGGCTTCTTTAACAATATCTTTTGCTCCCTTCAAGCCTTCGCGAGTGTTTTCTTTAAGATTGGCAAAGCCTTGTTTGGTTTTGTCGCCAAAGTTATCAGCTTTGCTCTGGGCGGTGCTAGCATCTTCCTTCACCTTGTTCCCAATTTGACCCAGTTTGTCAGGCGCGTCGTCCGCTACCCGCCGCACGTTTTCGCCTACATTGCTGCTAGATTTGGTGTCAATGCGGTGCTGCGCTTGCTCTTTGAGAAGCTGAGCTTTTGCTTCTTCTGTTGTTACCTTTTTGTTTCTGGGATCGACATCGCTGTAGTCGTTCATGCCGCCTTTGAATTCGGAAGTTACAGCCCCTGAAGGCACTTCTTCTCTAATTTGGTCGGCAGTTTTTCCTATCCTCGCATCACCTTGTCCTGCGATTACATCAGTTTTTCCTGCCGTCACATCCGGGCGGCTGCAGGCCGTACTCACTAATACTAAAATGCCAGCCAGAAACACTGTTAAAATTTGTACAGCTCGAATTTTTTTCACAAATGCAGTTAGTCTCTTCATAAAAATGCTCCTTTCTATTGTGATAGGCTCAAATGCCTGGTGGTTCTGTAGATGGTTAGCATTACAAAATTAGGCACTTAAACACTTTTTTAGTTTACGAAGAGAAACAGCAGCTTTTCATCTATCTCAAGTTAGATTTCTCAAGTTATAGTACAAGGAAGAAGGAAGAACGAATGGACAATCCTCAATCTTCTACCAATTATTAAAAATCTCAGCACCCCGCGCCCGACACGGCAATGTCCTTTCCCTATAGGGCTGTTTGGTTCTCCGTGCCGGCAGTATATATTGAAATGTTTTGCATTTTCGGCTCAAAAAAAACCTTCTAGTCAGGAACTAGAAGGAAGGTGGTGTATGATCTCAAGTACAACAAGGTCTTTAATCGCAATTGTGGCGACACATCGCGATCGCACACATCTGTCTAATGGCTGAAAGTATGTGCACACTTACTAAGCATTTTGAATCGCTGTTTTTAAACTCTTGCAGAATTCGCCTATCGCCTCTAAACCCTGTTCTGGAGTGCCTTCAGCCAAGCGTTTCACAAAAGCACTGCCAACAATCGCAGCATCTGCACCCCATTCTTTCACTTGGCGAGCGTGTTCGGGTTTCGATATACCAAACCCGACGCCGATGGGTTTGTCGGTGACGGTGCGGAGTTCTTGCAGCAACTCTTTTGCTCTCGTTTCTAAGCCTTCGCGCACTCCCGTAACCCCCGTCACGCTGACTAAGTAAATAAATCCTTGAGACTGACGAGCGATCGCTTCTATACGACTTTTGGGACTTGTGGGAGCAACTAATAATGTTAGTTCAATCCCTAATTTGTTGGCAGGTTGGATGAGACTGTCGGCTTCTTCTAAGGGCAAGTCTGGTACAACCAATCCCTGAACTCCAGCACTTTTGATTTGCTGCAAGAAGGTTTCTATACCTCGGTACAAAATCGGGTTGTAGTATGTGAAGAGAATGATGGGCGATCGCAAATTCGGACTAACTTTCGCTACCATTTCCAGCACCGAATCTAACCGCGTCCCCCGCTGTAAAGCCCTTGTAGCAGCGGCTTGAATCACCGGTCCGTCAGCTAGGGGGTCAGAATAGGGAACGCCAAGCTCGATCGCATCTGCACCGTTATCATCCAAAATTTGCAGTGCTTTAGCTGTTGTCTCCAAGTCTGGGTCGCCAGCAGTAATAAAAGGAATCAATCCACATTCGTGGTTCTTGCGTAACGTTTCAAAACAATTAGAAATAGTCATTAGTTATTAGTCATCAGTCATTGGTTATCAGTCATCATACATAGGATTTCCCCTCGATCGCTCGCAATCAAATTTGTTTGTAGTGAGGAATTCCTTCCTCATAAAACTCCCTCGAACTGAAGTCCTCACTACAAACCTATTGCGCTTATTTTAGGGAAGGTGATATCAGTCATCAGTCATTAGTTAGCCGTCAATCTTACTATTCATGAGTTGTTATTCCCCAGTCATTAGTTCAGAGTTTATTGCTAATAACTAATCACTAATAGCTCACTAATAACTAATAACTGAGAACTAACGACTATTGACTAATTATCTTTTTCCTGCTCAATTTCGGCTTGAAGTTTGGCTAATTCTTCAGGAGTGAGTTCATCGAGCTGCTTCTGCAAGACAGCTTCTTTGTAGTCTTGCAATTGCTGGCTGTAGGTCATATTTTGAGTCAGTGCTCGAAATAAATAAGTCACCAGCCAGCCAATCAAGCCGGCGACCAAAAATAACTGGCTCCAAATCCCTGCATTCATGCTGTCAAGTCCGGCGAATTGCAGTAGCAAGTAGACCAACCCACCTGCTACAAAAAAGCCGATACTGATTCCAATTACGTCAATACGTCGCATTTAGGCTTCTATCTGCCGCCGTTTGGGCCGAAAATTCAAAAACGGAGCTAGGAGAAACATACCCGGGAAGAAGAAGAACATCAAGAAGTACATGAAGCCGCGCTCAAAAGAGGTAGCGATGTACCAGCGGCTGTTCAGGTAAGCGTAGGTGGCTGCGGGTACTACCAGGAGGTAGGCTCCGGCCAAGACGGCGTAAAGCAGTAAGGTAATATACATAGATTTGCTTTAGGGGAATAATAACACGGGTAAGTCAGTTGACACGCTCCGTTAGCTGGTTAACTATTGTACCGCTTGGGGAGATCCAGCGCGACTTTTGGAAATTTTTTGATTAGGGGTTGCGTAAATTGGGTTTTTGGCTGTAGAATAAAAGGCTGTTGCTCTTAGTGGCTCAAAACCACAGCAGCTTGACAAAAAGGGGGCGTGGCGGAATGGTAGACGCTACGGACTTAAAATCCGTTGACCCGAAACGGTCGTGTGGGTTCAAGTCCCTCCGCCCCCATCCATTTCCATCATTTGTGATATCAATTCTGGTTGCACCGGAATGATTGTTGACTGTTGATATCGTTTCCGGTTGCACGAGCGACATGATATAGAGGACATGGCAGTGCCGTGTCCTCGGTATCATTCCGGTGCAACCGAAAACAATATGATTCAACGGTTTCAGATTTATTGTCACCAATCGTTGTGTTTTTCGCTCAATTTTCGCGCTAATGGTTTTCTAGTATTTCTCAAACCGCCTCTATATCTGCCAAGTTCGCCCCGGACTTGTTACGTCGGGCCTTCAATTGGTTGAGCAAGTCGGCTGGTTTTGGAAATGGGGCGACGGTGGGAACCGATTTTTTATCTTCATCCCGATCGCCCCGCGTGATATTACGCAGCAACTGGCAAAGTAATCACAAATTCCGTGCCCTGTCCTATTTGAGAATTTACCTCAATTTTGCCTTGATGTTTGGCAAGGATTTGATAGGAAATAGCCAATCCTAATCCAGTACCTTTGCCGATCGACTTTGTAGTAAAAAATGGGTCAAATATCTGTTGGGCACAGGCTGCTGCAATTCCGGGCCCGTTATCCCGAATCTTGACGGTGACAGTATTGTCGGCTGTAATTTCCGTGCTAACCCAAATCGTTGGCGAATAGCCTTTGTCTTCTTTTTTCACCTCCTCCAGCGCATCTATTGCATTACTAATAATATTCATAAATACTTGATTCAGTTGCGCGGGATAGCACTCAAGCGCAGGCAACTTACCGTATTGTTTAATAACTTGAATACCTTGTTTGAGTCGGTGATTGAGAATGACGAGCGTGCTATCTATTCCTTCGTGAATGTCGGCTGATTTCATTTTTCCGTCGTCCGATCGCGAAAAATTCCGCATGGATACGACAATTTCGCGAATGCGATCGGCTCCCATTTTCATCGAAGAGAGGGTTTTTGGCAAATCTTCTCTGAGAAATTCGAGTTCAATGTCTTCGATGCGCTCTAGAATGGCATCTGGTGGGTTTGGATAATATTCTTGATAGAGAGTTACCAAACCTGCCAAATCTTCGATGTATTGGTTGGCATAGTCAATGTTGCCGCCGATGAAGTTGACGGGATTGTTGATTTCGTGGGCTATCCCTGCAACCATTTGACCGAGAGATGACATTTTTTCCGTCTGAATTAATTGGGCTTGAGTTTGTTTGAGTTCTTTTGTATACTCGCTAACTCGCTGAATCAATTGATTGAAAGAGATCGCTAAAACTCCGATTTCGTCGTCTGTTGTGACTGGTACTTGCAGGTTAAAATTCGATTCGCGAGCGACTTGCTGAGCCACATTAGTAACGGTTTCGAGGGGTTGGGCGATCGCGCGGCTGGTTTTGTCCGCCAGCGCGACGGCGATGAGTGCTGAAATTAGCATACTCCCGAGAATAATTCGGTTTCGCAAATTTTCAGCTTGTTCTAATGCTTGGGTTCCTTGCTGTTTGTGAATTTCTACTGTAGAAATTAGGTCAGTTAAACTTTGAGCAAGGTTATCTAGTACGATCGCCTCTTGACCGCTGCTAGTTCTCAACATTTGTAGCTGTGCGGATTCGATGCTGTTGGGCTGCAAATTCCAAACTTCCGCTTCTTTTAACTGCAATTTAATTAGCTGACCGTAGTAATTAATGACGAGGGCAGATTTCTTCAAGTGAGCCTGCAATGCTGCCTCTTCTGTTGCTAGTGTATTGGGATTTTCTCGTGCGAAAGATTCAATTTCTGAAATCAGGATTTTCGCCTGATTGATTTGCCCGAAAAACCGCTCCTGTTCGTATTTCAGCCACACCGTGTTTCCCAAAACGGCTGGCAATCTCGCCGCGTGCGATCGGGCTTCAAATACGGTATTTTGCAAATTTTGCAGCATTTGCTGCTGCTGTTGGGCAACATTCACCTCAACTAAAGCTTGCTTGCGAAAGTAGTCTCCCAATTTCATTCCCGCACCAGTCCCCAAAATCGCTATGCCGATAGCTAAAGCATAGCCATAGCTAATTTTTTGGCTGATCCGCAAATGGTTGCCTCCTCCCTTTAGCCCAGTTAAATTAATACATGAATGCTGTAACAACTTTTTTTGAGCAGAGGTTTCTTGCTCTACTTTGCTATTTTGGCACTGAGGATGGGTAAATAATAACATTGGAAGTTGCTCCCAAACAAATCAGGAGTAATTGAGCGAAGAACAGCAGAATGCACTTATGCTGAAGGCGGAAAGCAGTTTTGAGTGTTTAATTTTGAATTTGGAAATCTTTAACTCAAAACTTAAATCTTCCCCTAGTATCTCTGTTTTTATACTAGAGTGTTTGTGATCTCTATCAACAATTTATGTGATTATATAGCAAGTCTATTTGAGTCATGAATGTAGAACCACCTGAAATGCTGGCGATCATTGAATCGATTGTTTACAAATCAAATGGTTTTGCTATACCCAAATTTACAAAATTTATGGTAACAACGATTAGTATTTTTAGTCAGTTGGGACACAAGGCCCAACTACCGGTTCTCCCCGTTTGTCTTTTTCTGCCACTTCTAGGTTTAATTCCAGCACTTTTGCTAAAAAATCGTCGCTGTCAATAAATCCGTAAGCTGGCATTACTTGGCGATCGAGCTTAGCAGGAAGTTTATAAAGTTGACTTGTTGGTTATTCAAAATAAATATTGTAAAGTTGAGTAATTCCCCACTGCTTGGCGGACATTTGTTGAGTGCGGTACAGTGAAGTAGTAAGCTCGAAGCGCGATCGCCTTTCTCATTCCTAAACGTTTTCCATTTTAATACTGTAGCAGCTTCAATATGACTTAAATTATCCAGTTTATGATGATGTTAACTTGACAAATAAATAAGTACAAAATACTTACTTGGCTCGCCAGGGACTTAAGTCCCTGTCTAATAGCAAAAGTAGGTTGAAACTGAGATGTTGCACCATTCTCAATTACTTGCTTAGGAACAGGCAAGATGCCTGTTCCACAAGAGATAAATTTTCTTGTGGAACAGGCATCTTGCCTGTTCTTGACAATGGTGCAAGATGTGAGTTGAAACCGACTGAAATACTAATTTTTCCGTCCTATGCAAGAGGACTTCAGCTTTGAGGCAGGGGTTCAAACCCCTGCTTGAGTGTCGGACTGGATCAGTGACCGATCATCCAAGGTCGTCCCCCTCGGTGTTCGCGATTCCGCTGCGGTTTAGGTTCCTCAGAACGCTTAACTACCTGCGGTTCCCGATTTTCTTGACCTTTCAACCGCAGCTTTCCAGTTAGAATCATCGGCGGCGAAAAGATGCGTTTAGCAACAGTTTCGCAACTCGGGCAAAGCACCGGTGTATCTGCTTCTGCAAGAGGGCGCCACTTATCAAAAGTGCCGCAAGTTTCACACTTAAAATCGTAAAGAGGCATATCAATTTTTGATGGTAATTTTGGATGCAAGGACTAGGCGGCGGGCAGCGCCCGCCCTACTAATTGAGGACTTACGCAAGAAAGCAATTTTTAGACTATTTGTGGAGGTAAGGTGCGCTTCGGCGCACCCTACAAAAGCGAATCTGTGCGTAAATCCTGTAATTAAGACGGCAGAATATCCATCTGGAAAATTTCTGTCGGTAAAGCAATAGTGCAGCAAGCATTGGGAATATCCACAATGCCGCTGATGCGACCCTCAACCGGAGCACAACTTAAGAGCAAATACGCTTGTTCTCCGGTAAAACCAAACTTTTTCAAATATTCGATCGCATTCAAACAAGCTCGGCGATAAGCAACGTGGGCATCCAGATAATACTGCTGACCCGTAAATTCATCAACAGAAATCCCTTCAAAAACGAGGTACTCAGAATAGCGGGGTTCCACCGGCCCGGGTTTGAAAATCGGGTTGACCATCGCGTATTTATCCATGCCACCTTTGATAATATCAACGTGGAGGTCGATGTACCCCGACATTTCAATTGCCCCGCAGAATGAAATCTCCCCGTCTCCTTGAGAAAAGTGAATATCTCCCATCGAAAGTTTCGCGCCTTCGACATAAACCGGGAAATAAATTCTCGAACCCCGCGACAGGTTTTTAATATCGCAATTGCCGCCGTGTTCCCGGGGAGGAACTGTGCGCGCCGCTTCGGCAGCAACTCGCTCGAATTCTGCCCCTTGCAGCGACCCCAAAACTGCATTGTTGGGGTTCGGCAGTGCTGCTAAAGGCGGCACTCTATCGGGATTTGTTGCTACTAATTCCGCTTCCCGTTTGTTCCATTTATTCAACAATTCCTGAGAAGGAGCGCAGCCGATTAAACCCGGATGAGTAATCCCAGCAAACCTGACTTTTGGTATGTGTCGGGAAGCGGTATAAATTCCCTGAAAATCCCAAATTGCTTTAGCAGCAGTTGGAAAATGTTCAGTCAAAAAACCGCCGCCGTTTTCTTTAGCAAAAATTCCCGTAAAACCCCATTCGTCCCCTTGCAAAGCTCCGATGTCGAGGATATCGACTACTAAAATATCCCCCGGCTGCGCGCCGTTAACGTAAATTGGCCCGCTCAAAACGTGAACTACTGTTAAGTCTACATCGCGAATGTCGTCGGGACTGTCGTCATTTTTTATTTGTCCGTCTGTCCAGTCTTTGCACTCGATGCGAAATACATCGCCGGGATTGACGGAAACTACTGCTGGAATATCTGGATGCCAGCGATTGTGACCGACTAATTCCTGTTCTGACATCGGTTTGGTCAAGTCAACTTTGAAGAGAACTTGAGGCATATTCTGCACTCCTCTAGTTACTGATTTTTACATGGTAGGCGCATCTTCGCCGATCTGATGGTTGATAAATGTAAATTCTTATACTAATAAGTGCAGAAACCAAAAATATTTCAGAGAACGATTATCATTATTTAACTAATTGCAGGGAAGCGCCGCAGTCGTGGTATGTTTTTGATTGGGAATGTTTTTAAATTAAAAAATTAGTGACTGAAAATTTGACCAAACAACATATAGATCAAGTTGAAAATAGATGGCACGGCCGCCTGAATTTAGTCTATGCCAACCGCAGCGGTGCAACTCAAATCATTCAGAATCAAATGCAAGCGCCCCTCAAGGTGCAGCGTCCGTTTTATCCTGAAGGGAAAGAGATTTGCCACAGCGTCATCTTGCACACGGCTGGGGGAGTTGTCGGGGGCGATCGACTTTCCAGCCATTTTCACCTCCAACCCAACGCCCAAGCCTTGATTACCAGCGCCGCTGCTAGTAAAATCTATCGTAGTAGCGGACTAGAATCACAACAAAATATCGACATCAAACTAGAAGCCGGTGCTAATTTAGAATGGCTACCACAGGAAACAATAGTTTTTGACGGCGCAATCTATCGGCAAAATTTGCGGGTAGAATTAGCACCAACAGCGAGGATTTTACTGTGGGAAATTACCAGATTTGGACGCAGTGCTAGGGGCGAAAAGTTCTTGTCTGGAGAATGGATCTCGCACACCGAAGTCTGGCAACAAAACAGCCCTTTATGGATTGACAGACAATTGCTCAAAGGTGGAGAAAAAATGCTCGAAAGCCCTCACGGCCTCGGAGGAAAACCCGTAGTCGCCACCCTCGCTTGGGTAGGCGAACCCGTCACCACAGAGTTCGTGGAAAAAGTGCGAAATTTGCCATCTGAGGCAACAATTTATCCTGGTAATTCCACCGTCGGCGTGACTCGTATTCCTAACGGTTTGCTGTGCCGATATCGCGGTACATCCACAACCGCAGCTAGAGACTGGTTTGTCAACATTTGGCAGTTGCTGCGCTTGTCTTTTTCACAACGCCCTTGCTGTTTGCCCAGAGTTTGGATAAAATAGGATGATATTTGAGTTTCAATGTATAGTTGCCCTCCTAACTAGATTATTCATCTCTCTCTTCTCTTCCTCTGCGCCCTCTGCGCCCTTTGCGGTTTAATCATTCAGAAACAACCGTAAACGATATTATAATCACATAATGCGATCGCACTTACAAGAATAAAAATGCAACTCACCCCCCAAGAAAAAGACAAGCTGCTGATTTTCACCGCCGCCCTGGTAGCAGAGCGCCGGAAACAAAGAGGTTTAAAATTAAACTATCCAGAAGCACTAGCCTACATTTCTGCAGCCATTTTAGAAGGAGCCAGAGATGGCCTTACCGTCGCCGATTTAATGAGTTATGGAACAACTCTCCTGACGCGGGAAGATGTGATGGAAGGGATAGCAGAAATGGTGCATGAAGTCCAGGTTGAGGCGACTTTCCCCGACGGAACTAAGTTGGTGACAGTGCACGATCCGATCCGTTAAAAAATCAACCACAGAGACTCATAGGAGGAAAAGATGATTCCAGGAGAAATGATTATTTCAGCAGGCGAAATAGAATTAAATGCCGATCGCCCAACCCTGCGGTTGCTGGTAGGAAATAAAGGCGATCGACCCATTCAAATTGGTTCACACTATCACTTTTATGAGGCAAACGAAGCCTTAGAATTTAATCGAGAACAAGCAAAAGGAATGCGGTTGGATATCCCCGCAGGTACAGCAGTCAGGTTTGAACCGGGAGATGAAAGGGAAGTTCAATTAGTGCCGTTTGTTGGTAGTCGTCAAGTCTACGGCTTTAATGGAAAAGTTAACGGTATGTTAGATGAATGAGATTTTTAGAGGGACGAGACTTTTTGGCCGAACTTAAAAAGAATAATTAGTAGGAGTATAATTCGATATGTCAGATCAAATTAGATTGTGGGAAATATCAAAGGATAAATTGAATGAAATTACCGAATCTAAGTTAGACTTAGAATTTCGTTTGGAAACCTGGCTAGATAATGATATTTCCATCCTAGCAGATGATCTCTTAGTAATTGGTCGGCAAGTGATTACTGATTATGGTGGAAAACTTGACCTTTTATGTATAGATAGGAACGGAGATTTAGTCATTGTTGAGTTAAAGAAGGACAAAACATCAAGAGAAGTAACAGCACAAGCCTTGGATTACGCCTCATGGGTTAAGGATTTGTCAAAGGAGAGAGTTACAGAAATTGCCAATGCTTATTTACTGACTAAAAATGGCAGTAACTTAGAAGATGCTTTCTGTGATAAATTTAGCTCAGAATTCCCTGATATTTTGAATTATCAGCACAACATTATAATTGTAGCTGCACAGATAGATAGTATTTCTGAAAGGATTATTAAATACTTGTCAGAAACTTATGGTGTGAGAATCAATGTCGCAACATTCCAGTATTTCCGTGACTCAAGCGGTAGAGAGTTACTAGCAAGAAAAATGTTTATCGAGGCTGAAATAAAACCTGTAAATATATCAAAAAAAAATCCCAACTTGACCATAGAACAATTACTTGAAATAGCAGATAGCAATGAAGTGGGAAAAGTGTATAGACTACTTTATGACGAAGTTGTACCAGATATATTTTGGATAAATACAACAACAAAAGGTCTGGCATTGAGAGAAAGAAGTCAAAATGGCAAACTTATCTTAAATCTTTTGTTAACTGAAAGCACGCCTAGGAATGGTCTAAAAGTTAAGGTATACATAGATAGAATTTCAAACTATTTAAACATTGATGCAGAAGAGTTTGCTAATTTGTTACCTAACTATCAAGAAATAGAACAAAATGATTCCTTTGGTTTAATTGCTGAAGGATTCTTTAAAACAGAAGAACAGGTGAACCAGTTTGTGGGAAAATTCAATCAAGTAAGGAGCTAATTAATATGAGTTACAGAATGGATCGCCACGCTTACGCGGAAACCTTCGGGCCGACTGTGGGCGATCGCGTCCGATTAGCCGATACAGAATTATTCATAGAAGTTGAAAAAGACTTCACAACCTACGGCGATGAAGTTAAGTTTGGCGGCGGCAAAGTCATTCGCGATGGCATGGGACAGTCGCCTATTTCTAATGCCGACGGCGCTGTTGACACGGTGATTACTAATGCTTTAATATTAGACTGGTGGGGAATTGTTAAAGCAGATGTTGGGATTAAAGACGGCAAAATTTACAAAATTGGTAAAGCCGGAAATCCTTATGTTCAAGATAGGGTAGATATTATTATCGGGCCTGGTACTGAAGTAATTGCGGGTGAAGGAATGATTCTCACCGCCGGGGGAATTGACAGTCACATTCACTTTATTTGCCCCCAGCAAATAGAAGTAGCGATCGCCTCCGGCATCACGACAATGATCGGCGGTGGCACTGGCCCTGCAACGGGTACAAACGCCACAACTTGCACTCCCGGGCCTTGGCATATGTACCGAATGCTGCAAGCTGCTGACGCTTTCCCCGTAAATCTAGGATTTTTAGGTAAAGGAAATAGCAGTCAACCGCAAGGATTAATTGAACAAATATTAGCCGGTGCAATGGGTTTGAAACTCCACGAAGATTGGGGGACTACACCAGCAACGATCGACACTTGTTTGAGTGTAGCTGACGAGTACGACGTGCAAGTTGCAATTCACACGGATACTCTCAATGAAGCGGGATTTGTGGAAGCTACAATTGCCGCTTTCAAAAATCGCGCTATTCACACCTACCACACCGAAGGTGCGGGTGGCGGACACGCACCGGATATTATTAAAGTGTGCGGACAAGCTAATGTTTTGCCCTCGTCAACTAACCCGACTCGCCCTTACACTGTCAATACTTTAGAAGAACATTTAGATATGTTGATGGTTTGCCATCATTTGGATCGAGGCATTCCTGAAGATGTGGCTTTTGCTGAATCGAGAATTAGAAGGGAAACTATTGCTGC
The DNA here is from genome assembly GCF_036701875.1 of Microcoleus sp. MON1_C5. Taxonomy (NCBI): domain Bacteria; kingdom Bacillati; phylum Cyanobacteriota; class Cyanophyceae; order Oscillatoriales; family Microcoleaceae; genus Microcoleus; species Microcoleus sp. MON1_C5. Next base: position 15,652 of record NZ_JAUBRN010000008.1, read on the forward strand.
TGAGGATATTCTCCACGATTTAGGTGCGTTTAGTATGATTTCTTCTGATTCTCAGGCGATGGGAAGAGTGGGAGAGGTGATTATTCGGACTTGGCAAACGGCACATAAAATGAAAGTACAGCGGGGACATTTACCCCCCCTAACCCCCCCTTACCAAGGGGGGGAAACAGAGGAAATTAACGATAATTTTCGCGTGAAGCGGTACATTGCGAAATATACAATTAATCCGGCAATTACTCACGGAATTAGTCAGTATGTCGGTTCGGTGGAAGAGGGGAAATTGGCGGATTTGTGTTTGTGGCGGCCGGCTTTTTTTGGGGTGAAACCGGAACTGGTAATTAAAGGAGGGGCGATCGCCTACGGGCAGATGGGAGATGCTAACGCCAGCATTCCGACGCCGCAACCGGTGCATATGCGGCCGATGTTTGGCAGTTTTGGCGGGGCGATTGGGGCGACTTGTCTGACGTTCGTTTCCCAAGCTGCGCGCGATCGAGATATTGCCGCACAGCTCGGTTTGCAAAAGCCCACTGTAGCAGTTTCCGGGACGCGACAAATTAGCAAAAGAGACATGAAACTCAACGATTATTTGCCACAAATGGAAGTCGATCCAGAAACTTATGAAGTCAGGGCGGATGGGGAATTGTTAACTTGCGAACCGGCAACAGTTTTGCCAATGGCGCAGCGATACTTTTTGTTTTAACTGATATCTTGCACCATTTTCAGCAACAGGCAAGATGCCTGTTCCACAAAATATAAATTTTCTTGTGGAACAGGCATCTTGCCTGTTCATAAAAGGCTAATTGAAAATGGTGCAATATCTCACTTTTAACCGATTATACAATCATGTAGTGGCGGGTTTTACCAACAATATTGGCCAAAAACCGACAATCTCAAAAACCCGCCCCCACCCAACGGCAAATCTTCATCTTACTTCATTCGGGATGTGATGTCTTGTTAGAAAAATTGAGCGATCGCACTATCAAACCCTGACACAAAAACCAAAAATAAAATGCAATATTAATTCCGCTCAACAGCTTCGGTATTCCCTCCAGCAAGCTCGAAACAATCTCGTTTTTTAAAGGCAGCGCTTCGGCAAAAAAGGCAACAAATAACAAACCAACGCCACTCAGCAGTAAAGCATAGGGAGTCGAGCGAATTTGTCTCCGAAAAGCTAATCCGTATGCAATTGCCACCCAGGCGTAAAATATGACAATTGTCACTTTCGGAAAACCCGCACGTCCCAGATGAACGTGGGTGCGAAAAACTTCATTGAACAGAAAGCAACCTGCAAACAGTGCCGAATATAAAATAAATCGATTTTCTGGGCGATCGGGTTGGATAATTCTCAGCAATCCAAAGGTAAAAGCGCACACCATTACCGACCAATAAAATAACATTTGGAACGCCAAGAAAAAGAAACCTGCCCCCGGATACGTGGCAGAACAAGGGGGCAAAAATAACCCTTTTACCGAAGAACCGAATAAATTCAGACACGCCGTCACTATCCCAACTAGCACTAAAGTTACACTATTGAACAAAAAAACTGTTTTATAATTTGCCATAATTAATAACTAAAAGCTAACAACAGTATATTGCGCGTCAAACCATTTTTTGCTAGGGCTTGTGCATGGGGGTTCAGAAACCGGGTTTTTTACGAAAATACTGCGTTGTGACCCGCCGATTCGGTAAAAAACCCGGTTTCTCTGTCGGAGTGCGTAAGTCCCGATCGTGTTCTTTGAGTAAAGGTGAGATATTCGGTGAAAGGACAAAGCAGTGCTGTGTTTCTACAGCAGGCAATTGAGAATCGACAGATACTTAAACAGAGACGAAATCTTCAGGGCCGATGAGGTTTGGAGCAACACCTGTCAAAGAAGCTAAAACTTCACCGCTGCTGGCTACTCTAATTAATGTGCCGTCCGTTCCAGCAGAAATTGATAGCTGTCCGAAGGTCAAGCCATTGATTAATTGCACGGTATCTTGAGAGTTGGCGAAATCAGAGATTGTATCAACTGCCAATCCGGCACCTAAAACAAATACATCGTTGCCTGCCCCGCCGACTAGAATATCGTTTCCCAAACCGCCGTTGAGGGTGTCAAAACCTTTGCCGCCAGACAAGTTGTCGCTGCCGCCGCCCCCGACAAGGATATCGTTGCTTCGCAAACCGGTGAGTGTGTCATCGCCGTCAAAACCGTTGATGTTATCGCTGCCGTTTGTGCCGGTCAGGTTGTCGTTGCCGTTCGTGCCGTTGATGCCACTTGGAGAGTTATTGATGCCACCTGGAGTGTTGGTTAAGTCAGCAACAAAGATGTCCTCCCTATTGTTAGTGTCCCCCGGCACGAGGTTGGAGGCATCAGATGAAAACGCTACTCTCCCCCCGTCGGCTGAGATGGAGGTAGAGAAGGAGGTGTCGTTCCCCTGATTTCCTGCCGAGTCAACAGAGACGCGGGTGGTGGTGTTGGTTGACAAGTCGCGCACGAAGATGTCAGCACCGTTGTTAGTGTCCCCCGGTACGAGGTTGGCAGCACTAGATGAAAACGCCACAAACCTGCCGTCGGCTGAGATGGAGGGCGATATGGAATCGCCGAACCCCTGTTCGCCGCTGGAACTGACGGAGACACGGGTGGTGGTATTGGTTAACAAGTCTCGCACGAAGACATCGTAGTTATTGTTAGTGTCTCCTGGCACGAGGTTGGCTGCATCAGATGAAAACGCCACAAACCGCCCGTTGGCGGAGATGGAGCTAAGGGAGGAAAAGCCGTTAGCCCGAGCGCCGTTAGAACTGACAGAGACGAGGGTAGTGGTGTTGTTTGACAAGTCGCGCACGAAGATGTCGTAGTTATTGTTAGTGTCTCCTGGCACGAGGTTGGCTGCATTAGATGAAAACGCCACAAACCGCCCGTCGGCTGAGATGGAGGGGTCTAAGGAGCTGCCGTTCGCCTGATTGCCTGCTGAGTCTACAGAGACGCCGGTGGTGGTATTGGTTGACAAATCGCGCACGAAGATGTCGAGACTGTTGTTAGTGTCCCCCGGCACGAGGTTGGTGGCAACAGAAGTAAACGCCACAAACCGCCCATTGGCTGAGATGGAGGGGTCTAAGGAGCCACGGTTCCCCTGATTGCCTGCTGAGTCTACAGAAATGCGGGTGGTGGTATTGGTTGACAAATCGCGCACGAAAACATGGATATAGCCGTTAGTATCTCCCGGCACGAGGTTGGAGGCAACAGATTCAAACGCCACAAACCTTCCGTCGGCTGAGATGGAGGGACGGCCGGAAAAAAAGTTGTTCCCCGGATTGCCTGTTGAGTCAACAGAGACGCCGATGGTGGTGTTGGTTAGTATGTCGCGCACGAAGATGTCCTTGCTATTGTTAGTGTCCCCCGGCACGAGGTTGGACGCATCAGATGCAAAGGCAACAAACCTCCCGTCAGCGGAGATGGAGGGGAGATCGGAGTCACCGATCGCCCGATCGCCTGCTGAGTTAACTGAGACGAGATCAATAGTCATAAGTCCTCACATTAAAAGTGCAAATTTGGTAAATTGACGAGTGTTCGATCGCCCGTATTTTCTCACAAAACAGATTCGCGCGCTTGTAGGGCGATCGACTAATGTTTCTGAATAGACTTCTCCAAAAATTATATTATTGTGGAACAGGCATCCTGCCTGTTCAAGACTTGCATTTCTGGAGATGTCTAATAGTTGCTGCCTATTTTTCCTAGGCTATTATCTCATTTGCGTTTGCTGTTGAAGTCAAAATTTGCTTGACTTGAGCCGGAGTTAGATTCGGATTTGCATTCAAAACTAAAGCCGCTACACCCGCTACGTGAGGGGCTGCCATTGACGTGCCGGTTTTCTTGTTGTAGGTGTTATAAGGAGTTGTAGAAACAACATCTACTCCCGGTGCAACTATGTAATCCAAAGGTTTAGAACCTGCACGGTTAGAAAAGTCAGCCATCTTGCTATTTCTATCTATTCCTCCCACAGCCATTCCGAAGCGATCGGCATTTTTAGCTGGATAATCGGGTTGGCTGGAATAATCATTTCCTGCTGACATGACGACAACAGAGCCTTTGCTATTTGCATACTGAACTGCGTCCTCAATTACCTTGGAAGATAACCGATAATCGCTCAAGCTGAGGTTAATTACATTGGCTCCATTATTAGCAGCATAGCGAATTCCCTCTGCAATACTATTGATGTTCCAGTTATACGGATCCCACACCTTGACAGGCATAATCTTGGCATTGGGGGCAACTCCTGTGATGTGAAAACCATTGCGTTCGGCCGCGATCGCGCCTGCTACGTGAGTCCCGTGACCGTTCCAATCCATTGGGTTGTTGTCGTTCCACGCAAAATCCCAACCCCGGATATCATCTACATATCCATTGCGATCGTCGTCAATTTGGTTATTGGGAATCTCATCGGCATTCTGCCAAATATTGGCATCTAAATCGAGATGGTTGTAGTCAACACCGCTATCCACGACAGCTACAACAATCCCATTTCCGGTAATTCCTCCCTGCCAAACTTCCGGCGCATTTACCATGTCTCTTGCCCAATCATTCCCGCCCACATTGGGAACTTCGGGGAACTTAACTGGACTGTTAAAAGTGCGGGCTACTGCTGCATTTGCATCCACTAAACCGTATCCGTAATTGCTGCTAAAACCAGTAGCAGGCGTTGCAGCAAGATTCAGGTTGTAATTCTTATAGCCAGAGAAACTATAAACTGCGACATAGTAATCTCCAGGAGTCAGGTTGAAGAAATTTATCTCGCCGGATGCACCTGCTGAGGCATAATCGCGGCCAAGAAGTTCATCATAATCAGCCTCACCGTTGCGATTATTATCTTGAATCAACTCGATACCGGTTCCATTCAAAACATCGATTCGCAAGCTTAAATCGCTATTGTTGTTAATAGTAAAGCGGTAATAATCATCGTTATCGTCAACTCCGACAAAATCATTGAAGGTGAGGCGATTGTTATCAGCAACACCAATATTGCGTGCAGTGGCTAAGGAGTTGCCTGGATCTGATAAATCCAACTGATTAGCCGTTCTCATTCCGGTTAGCAGATATGTGCCGGCAGTCATGGCTTCTGAATTCGATTTTTGTTGAACGGGAGATGTACTGCTAGTGGCTCGCTCGCTGCCTGAGTAACTGAAAATCTCGCTATTTTGAGATACTATAAAATTTGCTATTTGTTGTTGTTCGTTGCTGCCGATCGCTGTCAAATTATCCGTGTCAAAGCCGTTGGTGGGGACGCTGGCATTAAATGGATTGGATGCAGTGAAAAAATTAAGCTGACCGCTGTTACCAAAGGTTGTTAATGCTGCTGTGAGCTGCTGTTCGCGATCGCTTGCAAGTATACCCAGCGTACTTTCCATAAATTTGCTCCTGATAATTTGAGATTCACTTGGGTTTTGGGGAAAAAATACTTGATTTAAATGTATTACTTAACATCATGCCAGAGCCGAACTTCCAAGTCAAGTCATAAATTCCTTGCTTGAGTTCATAAAAGTCATAACCCTAAGTTCATAAAAGTCATAACCCTAAGTTCATAAAAGTCATCATGAGTAAGTTAAGTAGGTAATCGAAAAAAAAAAATTGTGGGAATTGTAGGGCGGGATTAGTTGAGGATCTATACTATGAAATACTTTACTGTTGCACTCACGCGCCCTCCCCACTTTATGTTGATTTGTACCCACTTACTTATGCAGTTTCAAGCTGAAGCTGTTGTTTTTTCGTCAAGACCATTGCGATCCCTTTTTCGTAATAGGCAGCTTCGTTAATGAATACAGGGAAAACAGTAGATTCTCCTTGATAGGGGAGTGATTCTCCCGTAAATGTGAGAAACATCGGTTCACCGGGATGCAAGGGTTCATAGTCTTTGAACTGAAGTTGGGGATGGATCGCAGCTTGCAGTTCACCTACTGAGTTTCTGGGATAGTCTACTGAGCCGATCGCCTGATATACAGTTAAATGTGATGGTGCAGGAAGCCGTTTTCCCCGATTTTGTGCGTCGAGATAATCCAGAATGGCGTGAACCAGCATTTCGGTTTGCTGAAGCTGACGGGCGTTAATGACTCCCTGGGCGATGGGCCCAACTTCTATGGTGCAACCGAAAGCAGACAGCGATCGAAGCATTGGGGCATCCTGACCAGAATGCTCTCCCAAACAAACTCGCAGTGAGGGCTCGATCTCACTCAAATAAGCTAATAATTGCAAATTGAATGGATGTTTGCTAGATGGTAAAATAGTCAGCCCCATGTTGGCCGTTGTGCTGTGAAGGTCGATGATGACATCAGCTCCATGTTGGTCTTTAGGACATAGTTGGGCGGAGATTTCCTTAGCACGTCTGTCCTCGTAATCCCTCAAATCTGGGTTAGACAAATCTTCCTCGGTAAAGCAACGGTTCAAATCGCGATCGACATAACGCCGATTGAACTTTACCGCTTGAGGATTAGCTAATAGAGTAACCACCTCAAAGCTCGATCGTTTCAGTAAGTCGGGGAATTGTTGAAACTTCTTAATCAGATAAACCCCAGTCAACTCGTTTCCGTGGGTTCCTCCCACAACTGCAACTCGTCGAATTACTTGCGAAATCATGAATAATCCTCATTAAGCAATACTTAAATGGGTATTGCGTGCCGAATTTTATAACTATTACTTTCAAGATAAAGAAGTTAGTGCTGTATGTCAAATACTATTTTTTATATAACAATATACTTAAAAAATATAGTATTTAATCCCCGTTACAAAAGAGAATGTAACTGTAGGCCAGTGCTCCAAACCAGGATAGTAATCATTCATTCCCAATCGTTCTATTCTCAAATCTAAAATCTAAAATCGTATAACCTATGGAACTTCGCCATCTTCGTTACTTCATTGCAGTGGCAGACGAACTGAGCTTTAGTCGCGCCGCAAAGCGATTGCACATTGCCCAACCGCCCCTAAGTCAACAAATTAAAGATTTAGAGGCTGAACTGGGTGTGAAGCTATTCGATCGCAAAAGTCACCCGATTCAGCTAACCCCAGCAGGACAGGCGTTTTTAGAAGAAGCTCGCGCAACTTTGGTACAGTTAGAACAAGCGGTACATAAAACCCAGCGCATCGATCAGGGTGAATTGGGTTATTTGACGGTGGGTTTTCCCAGTTCGATCGCGAATGGTGTCTTTCCAGAGATTCTGCGAACTTTTCGACAGCAATATCCAGAGGTACAACTGATTTTGCAGGAAGAACACAGTGCTTTCTTAATTCAGAGGTTGCGCGATCGCCAGACTGATATCATTTTTCTCTATCTCTACCACGATATTTCTGAAGCGAATGATTTAGAAACGATGTCTCTCACGCAAGAACCACTTGTCGTCGTTTTACCCAAAAACCATCCGCTTACAGCCCAATCCAAAATTTCGCTTTCCGACCTAAAGGATCAAGAATTTGTAATGCCCCTTCATCAGATTGTGGCTGGCTTATCTGAGGAAATTTACCATGTATGTTCGCAAGCAGGGTTTGTTCCTAAAGTTGCTCAAACAGCCGTGTTTATGGTCACAATTTTGGGATTAGTCGCAGGCGAAACAGGTATCAGCATTCTGCCATCTCACGTACAGAATATTCAACGCGAAGGAGTGGTCTATCGTCAGATTCAGGAACAAACGACAACCACTCAATTAACTGCTGTTTGGCGGCATAATCATTCGTCCACCATTTTGCAGCAATTCCTCAATATTATTAAACCCCTCTCAATTTATAGCAATCCTAAATGATTTGTGAGAAACAGGCATAGGTAAAAAGCTTTGAAAAGTCCAGCAAGTAAGGTGCGTTGCCATCAACAATCTGCAAGTTTTCTCCAATATCTCGCAGATCCGCACCCTACAGATTAACACCACACAATATAGCTGCTACTCTAGTTCATGAACCTGGAATATGCGGTATTAACTGTTACTTGCCGCAATTGGCGAAAGTAGAAAACAGATTAATTTTTGTAACTCTCCACGCTTGTCATGTCTGCGCGCCAGCAAAAAGACTGTACCTAGTTATGCTTTTATCGCTGTCAACATAACTTTGCCAACTTCATGCAGCAACTGTTGGATACTAGCCTGGAAACTCCCTTGGTATAGGACTTACTTGCGAGCTCATGTTCTATCCTACTTGCTTGCTAAACTTTTGAATTTGACCTTGGCAAGTTCGACAACTAGAACCGCCGACTTTCTGCCAAATTTCTAACTGCGAAGTCAATCCATATTTGCCCTCCATTGCTGGATTGCATCCACATCCCATCCGCGCGGAGGTTCGGACAAAACAGATTTGCGCGGTTGTATGGCGATCGACTAATGTTTCTGAATAGTTGCTGCCTATTTTTTCTAGGCTATTATCCCATTTGGGTTGGCTGTTGTCGTCAAGATATACTCAACTTGGGCCGGAGTAAGAATCGGATTGGCATTCAAAACCAAAGCCGCTACACCCGCTACGTGAGGGGTTGCGATCGATGTGCCGGTGTAGGTTTCGTAGGTGTGATAGCGAGTTGTAGAAAAGATATCTAGTCCAGGTGCAACTACCTAATCCACAGGTGTGGAACCTGCACGGTTAGAGAATTTATCTCTCCTGCCCTTTATATCAATTTCTCCCACAGCAATTCAACAGCGCTCGGTATTCATAGCTGGATAGTCTGGTGCACAATAGTCTGGACGATTGATCCAAAACGCTCTAATTTAATCACGACTCTCCGGGATTTGTGGTGGAAACAGTAGTGTTAGCGTGTCGCTAACGCAGGTAAGATGCCCCCACCACGGGAAGTTTTATTTTTATTTATTATCAACTCAAACTTAGGAGAGTCTTAATCGCTCGGTAAACTCAATTTTAATACCTGTCCAACTGATACCTCGTGCTTGTGCGTCGCTACTACCACGGCACCTTCTAATCGCGGATCGTAACATCCAACCCAAGCCGCAGGATGACATTCGTGTACTAAATACCCGTACAGCCAAATTGCTCCTCTACCTTCAATGACAATTCCTTGGCTGAATTGAACGTCTTGAGGAAGTTTCAAACCTTGTAAATCATTTGGCGTGATGATACCGTCTTGAGTTGTAATACGCAAGCGCAAATGTTGGTAAGCTAAACCGTCTTGAGTTTGATTGGGGATTATTTTTAATTCAATAGGATTCATTGGATGCACAAATGTTGAATGCTGCGATAAAATCATATACCTTTTAGGGTAAATTGGGAATCCGATCGCCAACTTTGAGTCCCAATTGGGCTGCCCTTCCGCCTCTTAGTTCGATCACTCCGTCAACGGGAACATCCGGGCCGTAGTTGGGGCAGGTTTCGGTCAAACACGGCGGTACGTTAGGAATTATCGCCTGCACTACGCCTTCCCGCAGAAAAACCATATCGAGTTCAATCAACACGTTTTTCATCCAAAAACGCACGTTTCGCGCTGGTTCAATCGGGAAAAACATTCCTCTGTCCTCCGGTAATTCTGTCCGAAACATTAAACCTGTGGCTTGTTCTTGGGGAGTTTGCGCCACTTCTAGTCCGATCGCGCGATCGGCTATAGTCGTGTTAACCGAAATTGGCAAAAGCTGACCCCTATCTAGTTGGCCAAACAGCGAAATAAAGTTGGATTCAGTCAGATTAGAATTTCCCGAAACAACTCCTAAATATTTGCCAGAATTTTTATCTTTCATAATAGTTTGGTTGTCGGAAACAGAAAGCTCTAAATCGCTAAACTTCATGCCTTCTGTCAAGACAATTTTATCATTGCCGTTGCCAAAATCAGTAATTGTATCGGCTTCAGTAATAGTAGATGCGGCGGCGGTTCTTTCAATCACAAATAAATCCTCCCCCGCGCCTCCTGTCAAGATATCCCCGCCTTCGCCGCCTATTAGCAAATCGTTACCCCGATCGCCAAAAATCCAATCGGAGTCTTGTCCTCCATAGAGTGTATCGCTTCCCTGACCGCCAGACAGCGTATCAGCGCCTTCATTTCCTGCTAGCAAATCATTGTCCCGATCGCCAAAAATTCGGTCGTTTCCCCCCAAACCTTGAACAGTATCATTACCCGCAAATCCTCTAATCGTATCGTTGCTGAGAGCTCCCAGGAGAAAATCGAAGCCGAAACTACCGTCGATGTTAACCATTTTGCGTTTAATGATGCGTTTAATAGAATGAAGATTTGGCGATCGGCATCCGCCAACCGGTACCAAAAGCTCGATCGCTAATTTTCAAACCCGGGGCTGCTTGTCGCCGTTTAAACTCCGCTTGTCTGACTAATTTTACTACACGTTTAACCACGGCTTCATCGTGTCCTGCAGCGACAATTTGTTGGGCCGATTCGTGATGTTCTATCAACCGCTGCAAGATGTCATCCAAAACATCGTAATCCGGCAAAGAATCTTGGTCAATTTGTCCCGGTTTCAGTTCAGCACTCGGCGCTTTACTAATAATATTAACCGGAATAATTTCCTTTTCCAACTCGGTCTGATTTTTTACCTTCTCACTCCCAGAATTCAGCCACCGACAAAGCGAATAAACGCGAGTTTTCGGCACATCGGAAATCACCGCCAATCCCCCATTCATATCGCCGTAGAGAGTGCAGTAACCCACCGCCATTTCCGACTTATTGCCCGTCGAAAGCAGCAAATGTCCGAACTTATTAGAAATTGCCATCAACAGATTGCCTCGAATCCGCGATTGAATATTTTCCTCAGCAATCCCGAAAGTTGTGTTGACAAACAAATTGGCGAGAGTGCGATCGTAAGTTTTCATCAAATCGCCGATCGGCAATAGTTCGATCGCCATGCCCAGATTTCGGGCTAATTCCAAAGCATCATTAACCGAATGATCTGAACTATAAGGAGAAGGCATCAGCACCCCTAGAACATTTTCGGGCCCGATCGCGCAACTGGCGATCGCCGCCACCAAAGCCGAATCTATCCCCCCACTCAAACCGAGTACAACCTTAGAAAAACCGCACTTGCGAACATAATCTCGCACTCCCAAAACCAAAGCCGCCCATATTTCGGCATCTCCTTCTGCCGGATGAAAACTTAAATCTGTTGTGGATCGGGCATCTTGCCCGATCCCGCCGCTGCCAACTAAATCTTGTTTAGCTGCGTCATATTCCAGCACCGCAAAATCCGTTTCAAAAGAAGCTAATACCTGAATTAAATCACCCTTTCGATTCACAGCAAAACTGCTGCCGTCAAAAATAATATCGTCATTTCCCCCTACCTGATTAGCGTAAATAATCGGTATCCCGCAGCGGATGACGCTGTGCTGCAACATCGCCGATCGCACTCCCCGCTTCCCCGCAGAATAAGGCGATGCCGACAAATTCAGCACTAAATCTACACCCAATTTTGCCAAATCGGAAATAGGATCGCCTGCGTAAGTGCGTTTACCCCAAAACTCCTCATTGTTCCACAAATCTTCACAAATTGTCACGCCGATTTTGAGTTCGCCAAGAGAAAAGTAATTGCTGTTTTCTCCCCGTTCAAAATATCTATCTTCATCAAATACATCATAAGTAGGCAACAAGCGTTTATGAAAAACTTGTTTGACGGCGCCATTTTGCAACAAAACAGCGCTATTAAACAATGATTTTCCGCCGAGTTTAACAGCATTAGCATTAGGTAAGGCAGTACCTGCTATGACTGCCAACTCCGGTGGCAAAGCTTGCGCCAGTTGCAGCAACTGTGCACCTGCATCTGCAATGAAACTCGGATTGATTAACAAATCGCGCGGCGGATAACCGATCAGGGAAAGTTCCGGTGTTAGCAATAAGTTTGCGCCCTCAACCTCAGCTTTTTTCGCAGCCTCCAGAATTAGGTTGGAGTTGCCAAAGATATCACCAATTGTAGGATTGAGTTGTGCGATCGCAATTTTCATATCACCAAATCACTTAATAAATATTGCTAACAATCCGCCCGCGCGGACTCACTTTCCTATAGTCCTAGATTTGAATCTAGCAAAAACTTACTTAGATTTGTAATGTTTCAACTCTTCCTCAATATAATAATTTACCAAATCCCGGTAAATATTTTCAACCACATCAGGATTCAAACCCGACTCTTTAGCCCACTCGCGCCGCTGCTGTAACATATCGTGAAAGCGATCGAACGCTTTAACGCTAGCTTCACTCGTTTTGAACCTTGCTGCAGCGATGACGTATTGAAATCTCTTGCTCAAAGCCTCGATCACTTCTCGATCGATAATATCAATTTCCTCCCGAACTTCGTGAATATTAGCGCATTCATCAGGGTCTTTCATAGCCTGCACTCCTTAATAGCTTCTATTCTAATGTTACTAAATTGCTCCCCGAATGTCATCCAAGGAACAGCTAAATAAACACCAGCGGCTTATTTTTGAAAGGAGCAAAAGCGGCCGCATCAAAGCGGTACAAACTAGCAGGCCGGCCCGCCCCGCGGGAAACCTTAACACCGGTATCGCACAAAAAACCCAATTTTAACAATCGAGATCTAAAATTAGAATAATCCGAAAAACTTTCCCCCAAAATAGTTGTATAAAGCTGATACAAATCGCTCAAAGTAAAAAGCTCCGGCAAAACTTCAAAAGCTACCGGACTGTATTCAAGTTTGTTACGCAGTCGCCGGTATCCGTATTCGAGAATTTGATTGTGATCGAAGGCAAGCTGTGGAACTTGTTGCACGGGATACCAAGCAATGCCGCCGACGCGGTGGCCCACACCCGCCACTACACTCCCAGCAATTAACTCAGCTTCCTCAAAGCGAACCAAAGCAAAATAACTCACCGAAAGATAGCGATCGCCCCTGGTAAGTTCCCGAGGATCGCGCCCCGGTTCTCCGAAAGTATACAATTGCTCCAGATACAAATTTTTTACCCGAATTTTCTCAGACAAAATTCGGTAAGCCGCATTTTCAAGAGACTCTCCGTCCCGCACCAAAGTACCAGGAAGACTCCAAGAATCGATAAACGGTTCGTCTTGCCGCATTACCAACAGCACCAACAAGCGGTTCTGCACGGCATCGACGGAGAAAATCACATTATCTACTCCTACTTTAAAGTCAGCTAATGAGCAACCTTCGCCCTTTTTCGTGCCTCGTGCCATGCGTACAAATGCTCCCTATTGATGTAATCTTCGATGGTCGGAGTCAGAGCTTCCCTGTCTCCTGTTTCCCGATAGGAAGTAGAAGAAACATTGGGAGCACTCAAAGATGCGATCGCCACGTCTGCACCCATCCGCCTCAACTGCCACAAATCTAATTGTTCGGAGGGATAACCGGGTCGCGGTACTATCAGCAAGTCCACTTGTTTTAACAATTGTTCAAATTTGTACCAGCGAGACAGTTGCCCCACCAAGTCCGAACCTATTACCAGCGTCAAATCTGCATTCGGCCACAGCAATCTTGCTTGTTCCACAGTTTCTAGCGTCCTCGGACTGCTGAGTTCTGGATGCAAGCAAAGATTGTGTCTGGGCGAATTAATTTCTTGAATCATTAACAGCAGCATTGCCGATCGGTGTTCTAGAGAAGTTTGGTGCGACTTAAAAGGATTGTCCGACGCCCAAACTGCTACCCAATCAAAATGTTGGGAAAGCCAACTCAGAATTGTTTTGTGTCCTGCTGTGGGTGGATCGGCACTGGTTCCAAAAAGAGCAATCTTCTGCATAGGGAATCGGTAATGAGTAATGGGTAATGGGTAATTGTTGACTGTTGACTGTTGACTGTTGACTGTTGACTACTGACTAATGAGTCTTTTGGGTTTTTTGGGTGAGACTCTGCAAATCTGGAGAAATTTCCACCTGCGACGAAATTGGGTTGTCAAGTTGGCGAGTTTCGGGTCGAAGACTGGCGACAGAAGCAGCAGTTCGTTTGGCGATATCGTCCAAACTTTCCTCGTTCTGGACTCGTTTGCCGTCCTTGACAACCAATTTCATTAATGGTATAGAATCGCAATTTTTAATATTTTCTCCTGACAATGCCAAACAATCTCCGAGAATTTGCCCATTTTCAATATGTCTAAAAATTTGCTTTCTTCCTGGATATGTTACCTTGCCGCTTGCCTCTTTCATCACCGGAATTCCGTCAATTTCCACCAACTTATAAACACCGTTGACAGGGGAACCGCTGACCAACTTGGTTCCCAAACCGTAACCGTCAATGCAAGCGCCGCTACTTTTTAATTTCGCAATTTCTCGATCGTCCAAATCGCCACTAGCAAAAATTGGAACGCCCGGAAGGATCGATCGAACTTCCCGAGACAGCACCGCCAAATCGCCCGAATCCAGCCGCACGCCTTCCAACTGCATTTCACCGCTGTTTACTCGATCGGCCAACATCCGCGCCGCCGCCACAGTATCATAAGTATCGATCAGCAGCGGCGCCCCCGGAAAATAGCGGTGAAAAGCTGCAAACGCCTGATTCTCGCTGCCTTCGAGGGCAGCGACAGCCATTACCAAAGCATGGGCCATCGTACCGACAGGCTTGCGGCCCAACTTCAAAGCAGCCAAAACATTAGAAGTTCCGTCAAATCCCGCAGCCAGAGCAGCCCTAGCCGCCCAAACAGCAGCTTGAGGCCCAAAAGCCCTGCGCGTCCCGAATTCAAGCAACTTAGCCTCCGGGCCCGCCACATCGCGCAGCCGCGCTGCCCGCGTCGCAATCAAAGTTTGATAATTTATGGCATTCAATAAATAAGTTTCCACTAACTGAGCCTGCCACAGAGGAGCCTCAATTCGCAGCAGAGGCTCGTTGGCAAACACCGCCGTCCCCTCCGGCACCGCCCAAACATCGCCAGTAAAGCGGGCTGTGGCGAGTAAAGTCCAAAATCGCTCCGGGGCGCCGGCAAAAATCCCAGTGGACTGCAAAGCCTGAATTTGCGCCGGCGAAAACCGAAATTTCTCCAAATAATCGAGAACTTGGGCCAAACCCATCGCGATCGCGTAGCCAAAACCCTCTGGCAGCCTGCGCGCGAACAACTCAAAACTCGCGACCCGCCCGTCGAGCCCTTCCCCAACATAACAAGCGGCCATCGTTAGCTGGTAGAGATCGGTCAAAAGGCTGTAATCTGCTGAAGAAACCGTCAGTTCCCGGTCTTCTAAGATTTCTTCAAAACCTGTGAGCTGCAGGCTTTCTGTGGTAGTTTTCATAAGAAAAACCCCGGACAAACTTCTTTTTTTTAATTATAGTGACAAACACCATATCTTTTTGTAAATCTTTGATAAAGATTACATATATTTGTCGGAGAAATTCGCTTATTATGCCCTTTCATAGCGGATTTCGGTTAATTTGTACATTAATATTATGGTAAAACCAATATAAATATTTAATTTAACAAACTCAGGAATTAAGCACAAACACTCAAGCGTTCCCGGTTTTTTGCGAAAATATTTCCTTGCAGCCTTTGAATAGAGTTAGACAACCCGGTTTCTCAGCGTCGGGAGGGCGATCGCGACAGCTTGAGTTGACCAAGGAAAAATCTACCAGCAAAAGGTCGATCGTCCAACAATGCGTAATTCCTAAAACCTTCAGCTTGCTTCAATGTTGCAGACCAATAAGTAATTCAAATAAATATTGCTAAAGTCATCCATAGCCCAAAAATCCGAGTAATCTAATAAGTATCAGAACCCAGATTAAGAGAGGCAGATTCTATGAATCTTTCTAAATCTTTGGCAAACGCGATGCGTTACGTTTCGGAAGCAGCGGTGCGGATTTTTAGCCCCAGCGATGACAACTATCCAAATAGTGGAGTTCAACCTTTTGAAGGTAAGCTCTCCAAAACTTCTAAATCGAGAGACTGAACAGCCATTCACGCAGTTCCTAGCGAGTTCGGTACAGGCATTCAGTTTAACAGTCAATGGTTAACAATTAACTATTGACTGTTAACTTTTGACTTTTGACTTTGAGTGTTAATAGTAATTGTAAATGGGGTTTCCCTTCCTTCTACCCAACCTACAATTACCAATCACCAATTACACTGAACTTCCCCAATTGACAAAAGGTATATTCAGTGTAGAGTAAGCTTTTGAAATAAAGATTTTGGCGTGGCTGATTTAGGGTATGAAAGGCTAAATATGCAAGTCATAGAAACCAGTATTCACAAAACTTCGGGATTTTCAAGTGATTTTTTTCATACCCTGATTAAGCAACGCCGACGTGAAGATTTCTGAGTTGAAAGCGAATTCTCAGGTTAAACAAGCTCAAGGCGAAGCTGAGTCGATTCGGGTGAAGGGAAATGCTCAAGCTGAAGCTTATCGCGCGGGTGTTGTGGCTTTGGGAGGTTCCGGTTATACGGCTTTGCAGTTAATGCAAATTATAGGCGATCGCAACGTGCGAGTTGTGCCAGATGTTGCGGTAACAGGGAACGGTAGCGGCGGCGGTTTGGTTGATGGTTTGCTGGGAATGATGATGTGGAATCAAACGAGCAAAAATGGAGAAAATGGCGGCGAGTTGCCGGTAGTTAACCTACAGAAATCGGAACCTGCGGCCAAGTTATCAGTAGCCCAGGTGAATTCTGTTAAGCCGCCGGCATCTCGCGCTAATTCCCCTGTTGCGAATTCTGAGGCTGATATTGATTCGCGGTTTGATGAATTGCCGTTTGACGATCGATCTTTTAGTTAGGCTGGGCAGTTTGTAGCGAGAACTTCAGTCCTCTGTTATTGAAAGGGGGTATAACCAGTTTGTAGTTGGGCGCGATACCTAGCCAAAAGTTCAGGTAATCTCCTCAACCCAAGGTCAGCTAATGCTGACCATTTTTTATAGTTAAAAACTAAACTTTTAACCAGCTATTTTGGCGAAGACTTTTTCTAAACTTCAAACTTAATTGACAGGTCGATTTTAAAATGCTACTCTCGGCATATTGCTATTTCCTCCTTAGTGTGCTTTTTTACTTTAACTTTAGCCTCCAGGCTTTGCTAGGTAACGCTTTGAGATTATTTACATCCGCTTGCGGGCAACTTGCTCAACTCGGGGCGATTGCCTTGAAATCCTAGCCAGCTATGGTGTAGGACACCAGAAAACTAATAATTTGGCACACTAAGTACGGAAGAGTCCGGCATATTTGGAGTTTACTTCCTTAGCAATTAGAGTAAGTTATGCAACTTTCAACGATGGATTTAGATACATTTTCTCAGGCGAGTCTCCTGGGATTCGCGGCCTTAGCAGGCTATATTCTGACACTGCTTCCCACAAATTTGAGAATTGTTTTCCCTCTCACCAAAAAAACTGGCTTTCCCCAATGGCTGCTGAAATATCGCCGCTTCATTGGTCTGATCTCTTTCTTTTTAGCTGTAGCTCACGGATTCATATTTTTCAAACAAAGAAACTTTGATATCTTTGATATCAAAACTTATTTTGTTTACTTCCAGGGAGTAGCAACATTCATTATTTTTACTCTTTTGGCTATCACCTCTAACGATTGGAGTGTGAAAAGGCTCAAGAAAAATTGGAAAAAATTGCAGAGTCTCACTTACCTTGCTATGTTCTTAGTAACCGGGCATATCTGGGATAAAATGGCCGGTCACTGGACATATTTAACGCCTGTTGGAATTGCAGCTATAACCGCCACAATAGTTTTATTTCTCGGTCGAGTTTTGATTGAGCGGCAATCTAGACCACAAAAACATCAGCCAACAGAAGGCAAAGTAACAGTGCTAACAAGAGTATTGGATAGTATTTCTCAAAGGTAGAATGCAGCCGAAAAATCTTCAATCAATTTCTGGGCTTGAAATCTGGAAATTTATTTTACATAAAGTGAGTGGTGGAGGCCATATTTATGATATCAAAAGCAGTTAAATGGAAAGTTTCAGCAGCCTGGACACTAACAGCGGTTGTAACTGCGGCGGGCATCGGCTGGTCTAGGTCGCTTCCGGAATTGGAAACAACTGTATCGCAGTTTAAATCGGGGCTGTTAACTCAATATTCTCGCAGTTTTAAAGATAATTCTGGGTGGATTTACGCGATCGCACTCAGTCCAGACGGCAAAACTTTAGCCAGCGGTAGTTATGGCGGCATTATCAAAATCTGGAACCTGCAAACCGGCGAATTGCTTTACACCTTAAAAGCACATACCGATGCAATTGAATCCCTAGCCATTAGTCCTGATGGCAATGTTTTGGCTAGCGGGAGTTGGGATAACCGGATTAAATTGTGGAATCTCAAAACTGGCATACTCATCAATACCTTGAAAGGTCATGCCGATGATGTCAAGGCAATAAGTATCAGTCCAGATGGAAGGTTACTCGCTTCTGGAAGTACCGACAAAACTGTAAAAGTGTGGAATTTTTCCGATGGGAAACTACTCAGCACACTTCCAGATACAGACTGGATTCAATCTGTCGCTTTTAGCCCGGACAGTAAAATTTTAGCAAGCGGCAGCGAGAATGGAACTATTAAGATTTGGTGGCTTGATGATGGCGGCAATTACACCCTGACTGGGCATTCCGGGTCGGTGGAATCAGTTGCTTTTAGTCCTGACGGCAAAACTTTAGCGAGTGGCAGTGCGGATAAAACTGTTAAGCTGTGGCAGTTTACAAATGGCAAAGTTCTGCATACATTAACAGGGCATTCCGGCCCGGTGCAGTCAGTTGCTTTTAGCCAGGATGGACAGGCTTTAGCTAGTGGCAGCTACGACAAAACTATCAAGCTGTGGAACTTGAAAACAGGCGAACTGATGACAAATTTTGCGGATCATTCTAAGCCTGTTTGGTCAGTTGCTTTTAGCTCTCAAAATCCTGTTTTAGCCAGCGGTAGCGCAGATGAAACTATTAAGCTTTGGCCTGTACCTGTCCCGAGTGCGACTCAGGTTAATTCTCCAGCACCAGAGGTAGAGGCAGCACCTTCGGAAATTCTCTCCCCCGGTGAAATTGCACAGTTGAACCGGAAAGTTTACGACCAAATTGACAAGAGTTGGCGCTCGACTCCCACCTTCAAAACTTCATTAGTTTATCGGGTTGCCGTGAATGAAGAAGGGGTAATTATAGATTGTCAGCCGCTGAACCAAGCAGCGGCTGATTTTATTCAAGAAGTTTCTCTTTCTTCGTTTCGTAAAGTTGCTCCTAAACCAAAGCATTTTAGTCAATTTAAGGTAGTGTTTAAACCCTCTGGGGTGATTGAGGTTAGTCCGTGGGATGGGTGGAGGTAATAATATTAATTATGAAAAGCTATGCAACAGAAATTTTTCATAGCATTACGCAAAGTTTTATTAAAACCAGGCAGCCCAAAACGCTCGCTTGAATTTTAAGCAGTTGTTTGAACTGGATGCAGCGGAAAGAAAACAGCGGGCGATACGCCGAAAAACTCTGCAAGTCTTTGGATGTGTTCCGTTGTAAGTTGGCGCTTTTCGCGGAGGATATCAGAGACAATAGACTCGGTTTTAAAAATAGGAACTAGGTCTTTTTGTCTGAGTTCAAATTCTTCGATTAAAGCCTTTAATAGTTCTACTCCGTAAATGTCAGGTATGGGTTCTAAAGTTTGCTCATACTCATAAACCAGAGTTCCTAGTACATGGAGGTAGTCGCGTTCGTCTGGAGTCAGTTCGCCTTTGTCCAACAAAGAATCGATCGCTTTTTGAGTTGCAGTTAATTCCTCTTCAGCAGTTATGGGTCGGGGAGGAAATGTTTTGAGTAGTTCGATATAAGCGCTAGAGTTGTTCATGTGAGTATCCTATATTAAAAAAAGACAGGAATTACGCATATCCTCAATATATGTATGGTGTGAATGTAGGGGCAACCACGGGGAATTGCCCCTATCCCTAGGATTATTGCGTAAGTTTTAAAATGATAAAATTATCATTCATACCACGAGTCTTTTTTCCATTTATCTTCGTCATATTCTTCATGAGTAAGTACAGAGCGAATAAAAATTTTTTTAGGCCGATATTCATAATCTATAAAGGTAATCAGTCTGTAGTTATTACCTCTGATGTTAAAAACAGTAAAGTTTCCAACTATATCTGCTGATGAGAAAACGGCTTTCACTTCAGCTAGGTTAGACCACTGGGCTATTGTCGTTTTTTTGTACCAAGATCGCAGGCTTGTTTTAGCGTCAGGATACTTTTCCCAGAATTCTTTGAGTCTAGATTCAGAAATAACGTGCATACAGTTCCTCAATCATAAACAAATTTACCCATCTAATCTATAAGACTCCCTCTAAAATTATCTTCATATTATCTTAGCAAATTGCGAAGTGATTTGTCAACTGCGAATTTGTCTTACCGATCGCAGTACAATCGATGGATATTGCATCTGAGGAATCTCCCATGTCAGAACCGTTTTCTACTGAGATTAGCGATCGCATCTGCACTCACATGAACGAAGACCACGCTAGTGCTGTCGTGCTATACGCTCAAGCATTTGGCGACCAACCAGAGGCAACAGAAGCTCAAATGCTCGCTATTGATGCGAACGGCATGGATTTAACCGCTAAAGTCAAGGACGAAACAGTGCCTGTCAGAGTTAAGTTCGATCGCACTTTAAAAGACGCCGAAGATGCTCACCACACTCTGATTGAAATGGTGAAACAAGCTCGAAAAGTTGCTAAGTAGTCAATTGCGTACTATTCTGTTATAATTTTAACGTTTGCATTACGGAATTTAGTCCCGTTAAATGGTGGTTAAGGAGTAAAGTCCTTACTACAAACCGTTAGTTTGGTGAAATCATTTTAAGGACTAAATTCCTCACTGCTAACAAAATATTTAATAAAGTTGAATTAACATCTAAAATATAAAATAAAATGACAGAAAATTACCCCCAACCCCAAGAAGTGGATGTCGTCAAGGGCAGTAAAAATAACCACTTCGACGCCCTGGTAAAGCGAATAGATTTGATGATTCGCGCCCGCTATTCGCTGCTGTACATTGTCGGCGCGGAGGAGGAACCGGTCGAAGCCGTAATTGCCCAAGTAGCGCTGCAAGTAACTCCCGCGCGCCGGGTGTTGTTCTGGGATCTCGTGCGCGGCTGGGAAGATAACGGTTCAGGGAAAGGTTCGGTAATGGCGGCGCTCGATCGCGTCAGCAAAACTGCTGTTGAAGAATATACCATATTTGTACTGCGGGATTTGCACCCAACTTTGAAATATCCATACAGCGAAAAAAGCGCGCCGGTAGTGCGAGAATTGCGGAATTTAACGCGGGAATTGAAGCGCAGCAAAAAAACTATAGTTCTTACTTCTCACACGCTGGAATTGCCCGAAGAATTGAAAGAAGAAGTAACAGTAATTGATTTTCCTTTGCCCAACGTGCAAGAAATCGACAGTTTAATTTCCCACGTTGTGGAAAAGCCGCAACAGTTGCAAGTTAGCGGTTTAGCAAGGGAACAGTTGGTTAAAGCTTGTCAGGGTTTGAGCCGCGCTAGAATCGGGCGGGTTTTGGCTAAAGCTTTGGCCGCCAAACAGCAAATTAACGAGTCAGATATTGACGGAGTTTTGGAGGAAAAACAGCAAGCAATTCGCCAAACGGGCATTTTGGAGTTTTTCAACTCCCGAGAATCCCTAAAAAGTGTGGGCGGATTGGAGAATTTGAAGCAATGGGTAAAGATGCGGCAAGATGCTTTTACTGACGAAGCGCGTCGCTACGGCATACCGAATCCGAAAGGAGTTTTGTTAGTAGGAATTCAAGGCACAGGCAAATCTTTATCTGCGAAAACAATCGCCTCAGAATGGCGTTTGCCACTGTTGCGATTGGATACTGGGAGATTGTTTGGCGGCGTGGTCGGGGAAAGCGAAAGTCGCGTCAGGCAAATGATACAATTAGCAGAGGCGATCGCACCTTGCGTTTTGTGGATCGATGAAATAGATAAAGCCTTCGGCAACATTATCAGCGGTAGCGACGGCGATTCGGGAACTTCGCGCCGGGTATTCGGCAGTTTGATTACTTGGATGCAGGAAAAAACCAGTCCGGTGTTTATTGTCGCAACTGCAAATAACGTCAGGATTTTGCCCGCAGAGTTGCTCAGAAAAGGCAGATTTGATGAAATTTTCTTTTTAAATTTGCCCTCTGAATCGGAACGGCAAGATATTTTTAAAGTGCATTTGCAGCGTTTGCGGCCGACTAGATTGCGCGAGTTTGATTTGGGGGTTTTGGCGAAACGCGCTGAGAATTTTAGCGGTGCAGAAATTGAACAAGTGGTAATAGATGGGTTGTATCGGGCGTTTGGAACTTTTGTAAACGGACAGCGCCGAGATTTGATGACGGAGGATATTTTGAGGTCGATCGAGGATACTGTACCTTTAGCTGCGATCGCGCGATCGCAAATTGAAGATTTGAAGCGCTGGGCGGCGGAAGCGGGCGCGAGAACAGCATCTAACGATACTCACTTAATTGATGAATTGAAACGCTACAGCCAGCGGCGGAGGGATGCGATCGACAATTAACCCCACTTGTAGGGTGCGTCAGTTAAGGTCTAATTAATTCTCCCAAAAATCCCATCAGACGCACCTTCCTAATCGCATGGTGCGTCATTTCATGGCAGATTAATTCTCCCAAGTATCTCCCCTTCTGACGCACCCTACTACTGCTAGTAGCCTACAAGAGTTTATGGACAGTTATCTTAAACCTTTTTAGCGAAGACAGCGCCACTACAAACCTAACCTAAAAATATCCGCAAGAATACCATTTTTCTCAACCATTCTCCCCGCATCCGGCGAATCATAAACCACTAACAGCGAATTCTGCTCCCCCAAATATGGAAACAGGCTCAACCCCTCAGCATTGTCCGTACCAACCTTAAAAGGCAAGTCAAACAATACCTCCAAATCTCCCCCATCTTGTCCAGTAATACTGTCGCCCGATCGCCCTAAAATCCCCTTTAACCGAAAAACCCTCATCGCCCCCGATAAAGTCATCGTCGGCCCGGCTAAAACAATCAAATCTTCCCCGTTCCAGCACAATTCTCGCACCCCCAAACCGTTCAAATCAACAAAATGTTTCTTGTAAAACTTGTCGGCTTCACCAATAGCCTTTAGCTTTAAAACCCCCTGTTTAGACTCTTGCACTTCTATTTCTAAAATAATCGCCCAACCCCGCAGTACAGGTCCCCGTAAACCAAGAAAAATCCGATTGCCGCGCACCGCCAACCCTTCAATATCAAAACCATTTTCTTTACTAGGAATCGGCACCGATAAAAATAGACCGAGATGGCTGTCATCTTTCAGCGCATCAGTCAGCAAATTCCCCGTTTTGGTCGGCTGAAGGTATCCCGCTTTCAGTTGGTTTTTGGGATTTTCAGGATGGGAAATTGACTTGCACAAATTCCCGTTTTTTACAGGAATTCGTGCCAGCAAATAACGGTTGACCTCCGTCTCTATTTTTGCTAAATTTTGAATGTCTTTATTCGGGTCTTTGCCTTTAGCTTTCTTGCGTTTGGTGCTGTGAGAAGCCACAAACCAAAGATAATCGCTGTTGAAATCAATTCCTTCAATATCGATTTCACCAGCTTGTTCGGAAAAATCGATAAAATCTGCGATCGCAAATCTTTTATGTTCTCCAAAAATATGAGGCGCGACAGGCGACAAGCGCTCGATCGAAGTCGTTTCATCGGAACCCAGCCACAAATGACCATCGGGAGTTAAAGCAACAGCGGATAAGTCTGTAATAATATCAGCCGCTTCGCTGTTGAATTGCAGCAGCAGCCGGCCGAGCAAAAAAGATTCTGGCATAATTATTAGCACCAAAACTATTCTTAGGGTAAGTCATTATAGCTAAAGTTGCTTGAAACTGATATCTTGCCACAGTTGTAATAGTCAGCCGGGGGATTAATTCCCCCTCTCAAAGCTTGCATTCGGTTAAAAGTGAGATGTTGCACCATTCTCAATAAGGCTTTTATCGGCGGGCTAGGAGCAACGGCCCACAAGAAAGAAAATTCATCTGTTGTGGAACAGGCATCTTGCCTGTTCATGACAGAGGTGCAAGATGTGAGTTAAAACCCATTGAAAATTAAAACAGAAAACTAAAACAAATATCCTCCTCAAGTCTCATAGCGATAACTTCCGTTTTGAGATAAAGATTTTTAACCCCTAGCCGGCCAAACCGCAGTCGGCGGTGATTATTCCGCAAACCGAACCTCCACAGACGGATAACACCCTAATTGAAGCATTAACATCGCCGTTACGTTTCGTTACGATAAGGAGACAGAGAGAAAAACCTCTCATTCGTAAAATCAGAGGTAGCCATTATGAACGGTACATTTCGCGTCGGCAACCTGTTTGGGATTCCCTTCTTTGTCAACGCATCTTGGTTTTTAGTTCTGGGTTTAGTAACCTGGCAGTACGGCGGCGCATTAGCTGCCCTGTTTCCCACATTGGGTCCCGTAGCGCCCTGGATGCTGGGATTATTCACAGCGTTACTGTTATTTGCTTCCGTCTTAGCCCACGAATTAGGACACAGTTGGGTAGCCATTAAACAGGGAATTGGCGTGAAATCGATTTCGCTATTTCTGTTTGGCGGACTGGCTAATTTAGAAAGAGAATCTAAAACCCCAGCCGAAGCATTTTGGGTAGCGATTGCAGGCCCGTTGGTGAGCTTATTTTTATCCGGTTTGTTAACAGCGATCGGCATCGGTGCTGGTCTCACAGGCCCCGCAGGCGCCATCGTCGGACTTTTAGCTTCGATCAACTTAGTTTTAGCCTTATTTAACTTAATTCCCGGTTTGCCCCTCGACGGCGGCAACATCCTCAAAGCGATCGTCTGGAAAATTACTGGCAACCCTTACAAAGGTGTAATTTTTGCTAGCCGCGTCGGTCAGATAATTGGTTGGATTGCCATTGCTACAGGCATATTCGGCAATATTTGGAATCTAGTAATCGGTTGGTTCTTACTGCAAAATGCCGGTCAATCTGCCCAATATGCCACAGTCCAAAATAAACTGGCAGGGCTGACAGCCGCAGATGCTGTGACCCCCGAAAGTCCGATCGTCTCCCAAGACTTGTCCCTCAGAGAATTTGCCAACAACTACGTAATCGGTAGCACTCAAACCTGGCGCAGGTTCCTGGCAACAGATGATGCCGGACAATTGGTAGGGGCGATCGACCTAGACGACCTCAAAACCATTCCTACCGGAACTTGGCCCCAAGTTTTAGTTAAAGAACTCCTGAAGCCGATCGAATTTTCCACAACCGTCAAACCCGAATTATCTCTCCTCGAAGTCGTCACCCTCCTGGAACAACTCAAAGTACAAGAACTCCCCGTCATTCGCGAAAACGGTGTCCTCGTAGGACTTGTAGAAAAAGCTGAAATTGCCCGCCTGCTACAAAGACGAGCCGAAGCGAACCCTGCTTGATATTCTCAGATACTTGACAAATAACAGTTAACCCCCTCGATTTCCGCTTACCAAAAAGGCGATCGGGGGGGTTAACTGTAGCTGGACAAAAGCCAAGTGAAACACTAAATTATTAGCTCCAAATCAAGGATGATAACTATAATAGTGTATTGATCATCTGAGCGAGGACGCTATGCCATCTCAGCACTTTTCCTCTCAATCCGAAACAACAGAGTCAAAAGTTCTGCCTGCTCTGACAAACAATTTATTACCAGAGGATCTCGCCCCTCAGCCAACAGCTCAATTACAAAAATCTGCGCTGACGGTTTCCGCAGCTCAAGATATCATTTACAAATTTTTTATATATCACATCAAAAACTCGGCTTCAGAAGTAGTTTTGCAACAATTTCAAAACATATTTATCCAATTAATTCCTCCAGCTAACCCCACATTAATTCAAGCTTTAGACACAATAATTCAATTTGACTCTCAACTAGAATTTAACTACTTATTTACACGCTGCATTTACATCTTATTAAATAACTGGGTCACTCAGAAACAATACCAACTGGCTCGCGACTTAATTAACATTATTAGCGATAGAACCCTTAGGGAACCCCACCCCGACAATTGTCTCAAAATACTGAGAGTGTGGCTGACCAACTTTCTCAGCAGCAAAGACTATGAAGAGCTAAAGTTATTTGTATTAAAGTACGATGACTACCAGCCACTACAAAATCACTGGACTTCTCGCTATCAGCCTTATTTGCTAGCCGCTCAATATCTAGATGCTAACAACACCCCCGAAGAACGCCAAGCTGCCAGACTATTGTCCCAGCAGCTCAAAGAAAAATACAAGTTTGACCTAGCAATGTATACCTCTCGCTCTCAGTCTGCTACATCCCAATTAAATAATTATCATAATCCCACACTTTTAGGAGATGAAGCCCTGCGTTTAATCAAAATAATTTTGGTCAACCGCGGCTCCTTAAACTATCGCAGCTTAGCAAATATTTTTATTAGAGACACTCAAAATATTACTTACAAGCAGTTTAAGGACTATCTAATTAAGTATTTATTTAATTACCAATCTCAACTTTTGCGTACTGATATTTACCAAGTGAGAATAATTAATATTTTAGAGACTTTTCATCCAGAAAATGACGGAGACACTTTGAGCACTGGCCTGCAGCTCAGAACTTGCAATTATCTAATCAAATGTTTGACTGTGGAAAATTCCGGGAAACCAACAGCCTTATTTCTACTCTTCGCTACTCAACTAAATCCTTTAACACTAGCAATTCTAATTCTCAAATTTATTTTAATTTCACCCCATTCTAGAACCTACTTAGAACTTTGTTGTGCCAGATTAATTCAATACTATCAAGATGACTCGGCTACTGAATGTGAGTGGCTCATTAATTTTTTAGAATTGAGCCAGATTGCTCTAACTATTTATGGAGACAATGTTCAGTATAATTTAGTGAATATGTCAGACAAGCCTGAAGAAGAGCAGTTGTTGATTGATATCAATAACTGTAGAATTTTTTCTCAACACAAACAAATTACAAAATATCAAGAATAGTTATCAGTCATCGTTCATCAGTCATTAGCTGCGCCTTGCGCGCCCGACAGCAAGTTTATAGGATAAAGTTTTCCGGGAACAGTGTTCGCTAATTTATATAAGTTTGATAAGCTTGTGGTAGCTCTTCGGCGCTAGCATCGGGCATTTCTCCCCTACCCAATATTTGCTCTCGCGCCGAATTGATGAAAATAACTGCGCCGCCCGGAGTTATCGTCGAGACTCCAACAGGCAAATTTTCTACCAGTTGGACAAATTTTTATTCACTTTGTGCCAAAGCTGGAAAAAACTTTTTCAGTTGAGCTGCCATCTCGTTGAAAGACTGCGCTAATTCGCCGACTTCATCAAGCCTACTGACAGTAACAGCACGCACTTTCTGGCGGCGATATCTTTAGCTGCTTCGTTGAGCAGCAGCAGCGGCAGCGTTACCCACCTAGCTGTCAGCACTCCACCAATTGTCGATAGCAGCAGCGCCGCCGAACAAAGTAAAATTGTAGTGCGCGTATTTTTGTTAATTTGCCCCATGAAATCGGATTCGGGAACTGCGCTCGCAATCAGCCAGTTCAAACCGTAATATCATTTCCGGTTACACCGGAATGATGTTGACGGTTGACTGTTGACTGTTGACTGTTGACGCCGTGAACAGTCAACCGTCAACAGTGAACTCGAATTTACTATTCCGATGCTAACGGATTTGATATAACTATCCGAAAACGGCAGCACTTCCACAAAATATTCCTGCCCGTCTCGCCTAAATTTCAGTTGCTGCCGCTGCTTAATGTCGCCAAAGCCCTCGAAGTGTTCGTACAAATATTTAGCTGCGGTGCGAATGACAGGAGTTTGGCTGTCTAAAACATTCACCCGCTGCCGTTGCTGCTTTCCAGACATCTTTCTAAAGGGTGATTCTTGACTTGAACTGGCAACCAGCAAGCCCGATCGTTCGATCGCGAAAATTTGTCGCGTTTTGCTAAGCTTGATGCGATGGAGATATTGCTGAAGCCCCGAGAGCGAAAAGTCTACAGCACTAACTCCCAGCAATTTACCATTTCGATCGCGAATCGGTTGGCTGGCAGCAATAAAAACAGTCCCGCGAGTAAAACCAGGATAAATACTCGTCCAAATCGCTTTGTTTGTTCGCTGCGACAGCTTCTTTGTACCAGGGGCGCAGGCGGGCATCGTAGGTGGCCGGTTCTGCCTTTAATTTAGCGGTGCGCGTGCCTCGGCTGTCTGTAGCTTAGTATATGTTGTGAGAGTTGGTAGACTTGTTAGCTGCGACAATTTGCAAGCTGTTATCCGTGGGGTTGCCGCCAATGCCGAGATATTCTCCTGATTTTTCAGCACCGAAGGATATCCATTGAATGCTTTTAAAACATCGGATTTGCTGCCAGAGGAACTTCTCTCCCCGAGGCTAGGGCCTTTCTAACTGTAAGTTTAATTCACCGCGCTCGATCGCTTCAGCGTTAAGTTTATTTACCCACTGGGTAGGTTCGAGAAAAGAAATCAGCTTTTCTTCAACTCTCTTCCCCGTCTGGGCGATCAATTTCTCGGCGAGCTCTTCGACTGCTTTGTCTCCGTTGCGAAAGGGCGAAAGGACAGATACCCGACAATCTCGACTGCGGCGACGATTTGCAGCACAAAAGAGGCCACTAGAAGGCGACGCAGGGAGATTTTTGTTTGGTGTTGAGAAGTTTTACTCGCGAATCGGGGCAACGGCATAGGCTGGTGACTAATTGCTCCCTAACACTTTAACTGTTCCTGCCTGTAATTTCACTTAGGGGCGATCGAGGTGTTTCCTTGCCCTCAAAACCCCTCCCACACAGACACAAATCAGGAGCAAGCACGAGACTTATACAATTTTAGATTTTAGATTTTAGATTTTAGGTTAAATAATGGGGAATGAATCATGAAGCTCGTGCTTTCGAGCTTCGCTACAGTTGCATTCTTTTTTTTAACTGGTATGACGCAGTGTTAGCGGAGAATACCTCTGCCATTTTCTTGCTTTAGTGGGTTTCCTAGCTCAACCAAACCTAATTCTTCCTTCAAACCTCTTCGGTTCATCAATTACATCCGTTAAATCCCGTACACAATTGGCTGCAGAACTTCTCTTCAACAGCTACGCGGAAAATCCCCCGCTTGTCCACACGGATATAGCGAGGGGCGAGAATAGGTATTCTCGGAAAATATAAAGTGGTGGCACTGGCTTTTGTCGAGCCATTGCCATCTATAGAAGCCATACTTTTTTAGGCTCACAGAAAGATTTCAGAGCCAACTCTCTGCTTGCAGTCAATGCTTGAAGTCAAACCCACCAGTTCAAGCAAGAAGTCAAAGCAAGTCGTAAAAGCCTAGGATTCTTCTTCTTCTTCTCGATCAATTTGGCGCAAGTGAATGTGCTTGCGTCCCAGAGAGATTTCAAATTCATCTCCCGGCTGGAGTTCCATTTGTTTGGTGTAGGCGGCTCCAATCAGTAAGTTGCCGTTAGATTGAACGCTAATCCGATAGCTGGCCGAGCGTCCGCCGCGTCCGTTGCCGTTTTGCTTCCCGTCTAGCTGAATGCCTTCTGCATCAATCAGCGCATTCAGGAATTTCATCATGTTGACCCGTTCTACGCCGTTTTTGGTAACGGTGTAGTAGCCACAGGCTCTAGCTTTTTCTTCCTTGGTAAGGTTCTCTAGGTCTTTGACCTTTTTGATCAGACCTTCACCTTCAAGGGGTTCGATATTTTTCCTTTTAGCCATTTACTGAGTCCTGAAATATTCAACTGGTGTACGGATTTTTTCTCGGTTGGTTTTTTGTTTGGCCAAGAAACTTTAGCTTTATAGCTGGTCGTAAAACCATATTACACCGATCGGCTCAATTGTTAACCACTATTATCTAAATATTTTTAACAACCTGCAGTCTTTCTTGAGGAGTAGCTGCAGCCGGTGCGAGCAATCTCTAAAGTCGGTAGCATAAGCTATCAGCTATCAGCTAGCTGAATATTTGCCCCGCTCTTAAAATCCCATGAAGTTAACCACACGCGGACACTACAGTGTCAAAGCATTACTGGATCTAAGTTTGCAACCTCGCTTCGGCCCGACATCGGTGAAATCGATAGCGAAGCGACAGGAGTTACCTGCTCCGTATCTAGAAAAATTGCTGATTGAAATGCGACGAGCAGGTTTAGTCCAATCTGTTCGGGGTGCCCAAGGAGGATATCAATTAGCCCGCCAGCCAGCTCAAATCTCTTTAGGACAAATCTTAGAGGCTGTAGGTGAAACTATTGAACCTTTACCTCGACATTTTCCCGATGCGACGCAAGCAGAGGACTGGGTAACATTCAGTTTGTGGAACCGATTGCACAAAAAACTTGCCGAAGCGCTGTACAGTATTTCCCTCGAAGACTTATACTATGATGTCCGCAGTTGGCAAGCGGCTCTTGGGGAAGAAACTAGCTTTATCATTTAAATGGTAAGTTCATTCATTCGATCGCCAGCAATCACACATGGACGCAACACTTGTTACCTACTTTGGCGGCTGTCACTGCGGAGCTGTCCGCTTCCGTGTAGCCGTTGACAAACACGAAGCATCTGATTGCAACTGCTCTATCTGTAAAAAGAAGGGATTTTTGCACCTCATTGTGCCGCCGGAACGTTTTACCTTGCTCAGTGGCGAAGATGTTTTGACCACCTATACATTTAATACAGGAACTGCTCAACATACTTTCTGCCGAATTTGCGGCATTCACTCGTTCTATCGCCCCCGATCGCATCCCGATCATTTCGATGTCAACGTCCGCTGTCTTGACTCAGATGCCATCAAACACTTTCAGATCCTACCCTTTGACGGTGTTAATTGGGAGGAGAACGTACACTTGCTCCGCGACGAAAGTAATCTCAGCAGTTAAAATTGCAGCTCAAGAATCAAAGTCCGCAAGGGTAGGAGTAGTTAAAACCTGCGCTACCATTGCGAGCGCTCTGGCTCGGACGGACTATCAAGTTTGACACAATATATAATGATGCCGGATGAATTTCCTGTTTTGATTTTAGCTGCGGTGTTGGATTATTCGATCGGCGATCCTTGGGGTTGGCCGCATCCCGTGCAGGCGATGGGTTGGGCGATCGACCGCTATACTCGACTTGTCTTTAATATATGGAATAATCCCGCAGGCAAAATGCCTGAAGCAGCGGCTCGTCCCCCTGGCGAGCAGCACAAACTGCTGCTACGATGTGCTGGTACAATACTAGCGATCGGGTTGATTGTAGGCAGTTATACTGTCAGTTGGTCCATCGTCCAAGCTGGTAGTTGGGTGCATCCTCTTTTAGGTATTGCCCTAGACACCATTTTGCTGGCAAGCTGTTTTGCAGGTCGCAGTTTGAGGGCGGCTGCAGAGGATGTGCTAGCACCTTTAAATGTTGGAGATTTAGTCAAGGCGCGAGAAAGGTTGAGCCTTTACGTCGGCCGGGATACCGAAAACTTATCCGAGCCAGAAATTCTGCGAGCATTGTTAGAAACTGTAACAGAGAATGCAGTCGATGGTGTGACAGCACCGCTATTTTATGCCTTACTTGGGTTCGCTCTGCCGCATCTATTATTAAGTGTTACCGCTGGGCCGATCGATCCTAACTCGATGTGGGCGAGTGCTATAGTCCCCTTGGCGATCGCTTACAAAGCAGCCAGCACATTAGATTCTACGATCGGCTACAAAGAAGCACCATACACTGATTTAGGATGGTTTAGCGCCAAACTAGAAGACGTGCTGACTTGGATTCCTTGCCGCCTAACAGTGATTACTTTAGCCCTTATATCTGGCAAACCGATTTACATTTGGCAAATTTGTCAGAGAGATGCTGTTAAAGATGCCAGCCCCAATTCCGGTTGGAGCGAGTGCGTTTACGCCGCCATCTTGGGAGTACAACTAGGAGGTACCAATTCCTATCGCGGAGTTCTCAAACACAAACCGCTGTTAGGCGAGCCGATTCACCCGATCGCAGCGCCGCTAATTGGTCAAGCATTGCAATTAACTCGGTATTGCTTTCTGATTTGGTTGGGACTATCATTGCTTTTTTATACCTTATTATGTTTGAGCTGCTAACTGATGACCTCACCCGAACAGTCCAGGAGGCATAAATAACGTATTTCTGTCATTGTTCGCGCTCAGCCAAGCAATCGCAGCATATCCTTTTCATCCGTTCGGGGTAAGTCCTGCAGAAGACACAGATCGGCCACCGACAGAAGCAAAAAAAAGTTTTGACCTTTGTTCAAACCCCCAAATTCATCTGTAAAGTCAATCTAAAATCTAAAATCTAAAATCTAAAATTGTTCGATCCGCCAACAGCCAACAATTAGCTCGCAGCAACCAATGACTAAAATTATCGAAATTTTATCCCCTGATGAAGTGAGGCGCAGTCTCACCCGCGTCGCTTCCCAGATTGTCGAAAAATCAGGGAATCCGTCGGAGTTAGTGCTGTTGGGCATTCATAGTAGAGGAGTGCCTTTAGCTCAAATTTTGGCAGATCAAATTGAAGTTCTCGAACAAGTCAAAGTACCCGTGGGCGCTTTAGATATTACCTTTTACCGAGATGACTTGGATCGAGTTGCGATGCGGACACCGGCTAAAACAGAAATTCCTTTCGATTTGACGGGCAAAACCGTGGTGTTGGTAGATGACGTTATATATAAAGGCAGAACGAGTCGAGCGGCTTTGAATGCGGTCAACGATTACGGGCGGCCGGAGAAAATTTGGTTGGCGGTATTAGTCGATCGCGGCCACCGAGAAGTACCGATTCAGCCGGATTTTACGGGTAAAAAGTTGCCGACTGCAAAGGAAGAACAAGTTAAGGTTTACGTTCAAGAACTCGACGGGCGCGACGGAGTGGAGTTAATTAAGGGTTGATATCGTTGATTTGCATCGGAATAATAATTTTTGGAGTGCTGTACGATCGTCCCCGCGCAGCGCCCGCCATCTCAGAAGCGAGCAGATATGTGGAATTGATTAAGGCTTGATATCGTTGACCTTTGCATCAGAATAATAATTTTCCGAGTGCAGTGCGAGATCTTGAGATCGCGATCGATCTCACGAGCGAGTTGAGCGACCAAATTTCTAGTTGGCGATCGCACTTGCGACCTCAGAAATGAGGTTTCTTGGTATATTTTTCGTTACCGATCGCAAAATTTTCGTAGAAACCCGGTTTCTAGCCGCCCATCCGTCCAGGACTGGTATCTGGGAAGAAACCTGGTTTTTAGCCAGAGCGCGGATCGTCGTGATTGATTTTAAATCGGCAGTGCAGGAGTTGAACCTGCCTGGGGCGAATTATGAGTTCGCTGCCTAAACCGCTCGGCCAACTGCCGTTAAGTCGATTTCTTCGACCTAACTGAAAATGAAGTATAACATAATTTCCCAGTCCGTGCTAGAACTAGAGAACAAAAATCAAAATCTTTAGATCTGCTGATTCCCCGATCGCCTGTTAGCCAATGTGCTGGAGCCGATCGACCGGACAAAGCAGTGTCTAGGACTCGGCATAAACTTATAGGCAATGGCAGTGAATTCGACGGTAGTGCTGACTCTAATTCTGCTGGCTCTGATGTTTGGAGCAGGCGTGACGAGTTCTGTTTGGGGATTTACTATAGGTCGCGAAGCCTTGCAAGGAACGACTCAACCCGATGTTCGTCCCAGCAACAATGCTGGCAGCGGCAAGCCTGGAAAGACGGCTAGCAAAGACCAAGTGAGCATTTTGAAAGAAAAAGACATTCTCACAACCGTCAAAGCACGGGTAGAAGGTCGCGATCCCGAAAAAACAACGGCTCAAGCAAATACTAAAACAGACAAGGCAAGCTCTAAACCAGCCGCGGCAAAAAAACCGGCTGCACAAAATGCTAGCGCCAAGTTTCCCCTGAACAGTCGCGACGGGGGAATAACCCTAGAAGTGAGCGCGGCCAGTCAGCGCAACAATTCCATGCTGCTAGACGTGAGCATGAAAAATGAAGGCTCCCAACCTGTGAGGTTTCTCTACAGTTTCTTGAACGTTACTGACGATCGCGGTCGGGCCCTGAGCGCGACTGCCGAGGATTTGCCGTCGGAACTGCCCCCCAACGGGCAGGTGTTTTACGGTACGGTGAGTATTCCCACAGCTTTGCTGGAAAATGCTAAAGAAGTTTCGCTGACGCTGACAGATTATCCAGGTCAAAAACTTCAGTTGCAAATATCTGGCATTCCAGTGGCGAAGTAAAATAAAAGAAGACCAAACCTGCAGACAGATTCTCAGGTTTGATCTAGAAAGTTTTTTTAGGGAGCATTGTGTCACTTTTAGGGGCGAGAGTGCAGGAGATATCTGATTTACCCGCGATGAGTTTGACAGAGGTGCTGTCGCGGTTGCTGTCAGTGCTGTTGCTGATTGCGATTAATGCCTTTTTTGTCGCGGCTGAGTTTTCGATGGTGACGGTACGCCGATCGCGCATCAATCAGTTAGTGGAAGCTGGCGACGTTGCAGCTTTAACTGTGCAATCTTTGCAGCAAAGTATTGAGCGATTGCTCTCGACAATGCAGTTGGGAATCACTCTTTCTAGTTTAGCTCTGGGCTGGATTGGGGAAAGTACGATCGCCGTGCTAGTCCGAATGTCGATCGGCTATTTGCCGCTGCCAATTTACCTCAAGTCTGCGATCGCCCATTCTTTTAGCATATCAATAGTAACTTTTTTGTTGCTAGCTTACCTGCAAATCGTACTCGGCGAACTCTTTCCCAAATCTGTAGCGTTGCTGTATTCCGAACAGCTAGCCAGAACTTTAGGGCCTCCGAGTTTATTGATTGCCCGTTTGTTCAAGCCCTTTGTGTCGTTTCTCAATCAATCTACTCGATCGCTTTTGCGGTTTGCGGGCATCGAATACGATCTAAGGCATCGGCCGGTTA
This sequence comes from Microcoleus sp. MON1_C5, assembly GCF_036701875.1. Taxonomy (NCBI): domain Bacteria; kingdom Bacillati; phylum Cyanobacteriota; class Cyanophyceae; order Oscillatoriales; family Microcoleaceae; genus Microcoleus; species Microcoleus sp. MON1_C5. The sequence continues at coordinate 50,344 of NZ_JAUBRN010000008.1, forward strand.
CTCCCGAAGAACTGCAATTAATTATAGCTACTTCCAGCGAATCCAGCGGCTTGGAAGCAGAAAAGCGAGAATTGCTCAACAACGTGTTTGAATTTGGCGAAGTTTGGGTAGAAGAAGTAATGGTGCCGAGGCCTAGCATTGTCGCACTTCCCAAGACAGCCACCTTTCAAACTTTGCTCGACGAAATGGCGATTTCTAACCATTCCCGCTATCCTGTAACGGGAGATTCTTTAGACGACATTATCGGCATTATTGGCTTCAAACAACTGGCAAAACCCCTAGCTGAAGGTTTGCTATCTCCCGACACGCCAATTGTAACTTGGATGGGTTCGGTGAGGTTTGTGCCGGAGATGATGCTGCTGGGGGAACTGCTGCCTTTGATGCAGAGTTCGTCGGAAGAAATTGCGATCGTAGTCGATGAATTTGGTGGCATTTCCGGGTTAGTGACATTGCGGGATTTGATAGCCGAAATTATCGGTCGCAGCTCCGAGTCACCCGACAGCAAAGAAATTGCTTTGCAAGTATTGGACGATCGCACTTATTTAGTGCAAGCGCAGTTAAATTTAGATGATGTGAATCAAATATTGAATTTGGAGTTGCCAGTAACTGACGAATATCAGACAATCGGAGGTTTTTTAAGCTATCAGTTGCAAAGAATGCCGGCTGTGGGGGAAGTTTGGCGCTGTGAAAATGTGGAACTTACGGTTGTTTCTGTATCCGGGCCGCGGTTGGAGCAACTTCAAATTCACTTGTTGGAAGGGGCTGCGGGCGATCGAGCTTTAGATGAAGTTGCAGAAGCCGATGAGGAAATTGTGGGGAAAGGGCGAAAGAATAGCGGGTTGAGTAGTGTGGCAAAATTGTCTCATTAAGATTTTGATGAAAAGGGCGATCGAAATAGCGCAACTTTTTATACCAAATCTGAGTTAGCAACCCCGTTTATTCTTTAGTCTCTTAGAGAGGGACGAGAGTTTATGGAGGAACGCTTTCAACCGCCGAGTCGGAATACTGTTTAAGCATAAGGCACCGGATCTTTCAGCCCCAATTCCTCAAAAGCCACCAGTCGCAACCGACAAGAATCGCAAACGCCGCAGGCATTTTCCCCGCCTGCGTAGCAAGACCAAGTTTGATCCCAAGGTACTCCTAATTGGTTGCCTAATTGAATAATTTCTGTCTTTTTAAGTTCGATTAAAGGTGTGATAATATTAATAGCATTTCCTTCTCGGCCCTGCTTTGTTCCTAACCGAAATACTTCCTGCATGGCTTGGATGTAATCGAGGCGGCAGTCGGGATATCCAGAATAATCTAAAGCGTTGACACCGATGTAAATGCGATCGGCTTCGAGAGTTTCTGCGTAGGCGAGGGCAAAGCTGAGAAAGATCGTATTTCTAGCAGGAACGTAGGTACTGGGGATGTTTTGGGACATTTCTGCAAGATTGCGATCGATCGGTAATTCCATCTCATTATCCGTCAAAGCGGAACCGCCCCACAGTGTTAAGTCAAAGTTTACTATCTGATGTGCCTTAACCGCTGCCGAAAGTGCGATCGCCCTTGCTGATTCCAACTCCCGCCGATGTCTTTGCTTGTAGTCAAACGAAATAGCGTAACACTCGCAGCCGTCGGCTTTGGCTTGATACAAAACTGTTGAGGAATCCAGCCCTCCCGACAATAAAATAACTGCTTTCACTTAAAACCTCCTCAATAAAATTAGCTTTTATATTTATATCAAATTAGTGGCAAATTGACAAGATAGCAATGCTAAATGCTTGGTGAAAGATATTTTTTTGAACGAACCGCGAAGACGCGAAGGACGCGAAGGAAGAAAAGAGAAGGGACGTTTGTTGATAATTTATAGTGCCTGTTTAACTGGTTCCTAGGCTCTGCCTGGGAACCGAGATTTAGAGGCTCTGCCTCGCATTACGGCCAGGGAAATTGGAGGCAGAGCCTCCAGATATACGTTACCAGGCAGAGCCTAGTAACGAGTAGAAAGAAAATTCATCTTTTGTGGAACAGGCATCTTGCCGGTTCTTGAGATTGATGCAGGATGTCAGATTTAAGTTGCTAATAAATCATCGAGTTCGCGGTAATCGGGCAAAGTTGTATCAATTTTAATGCCCTGCCGCAAAACTGTGCGATCGCCCTGCGCTCTAGATAACAATTCGCTGAAATTCCGCGCCTTAAACAAAATCAAATCAGCAGGTAAACCCACTGCAATTCGTCCTAAACTCGGCAATCCCATTAAATCGGCTGGAGTCTTTGTAACAGTACAGGGCCAGTCTCCATAAGGCCTATCTAAATGAGCGATGCGGACTGCCATATTAAAAACTTCCAAAACATCATGGTCGCCAAATCCGTAAAACGGATCGCGACAATTATCGCTAGCAACTGCAACGGGAATTCCGGCTGCTTTGAGTTCGTGCAGCAGTGTCACTCCCCGCCAGCGCGGTGTATGCTGAGATTCTCGGTCTTGCAGGTAAAGGTTGCACATCGGCAAGCTGACAATGCCAATATTTGCTTCCTTGACTAATTCCAGAGTTTCTGTTACTAAATCAGACGGTTGTACGGCTAAACTACAGCAGTGTCCGCAGATTATTTGACCCCCAAATTCATGGCGGATGGCGGTTTTTGCGACTTCCCGCAGTGTTACTGAATCTGGATCGTCGTTTTCGTCGGTGTGGAAGTCGAGGTTTAAATTTCGTTCTTTGGCTAACGCAAAAACTCGATCGAGTTGTTTGTCTAAGTCGGGGTTCATATAGGCGACGCCGCCGAGAATGCCGCCAATTTGGGCAATGCGATCGGCTAATTTTTCGCCGGCGGGTGTCAGGTAATAGTCGAGGGAAACCAGGGAAACTGCTTGCAAGATCAGCCGATCGCCCCATTCGGCTTGCAGCGCTTCAAATACTCCCAAACTAACGGTTCCCTGTTCGCCCGCGCTGTCGATGTGAGTGCGGATAGCCTTGGTTCCGTGGGCGTAGCTGCACTTGAGGCCGAACTGCATCCGCCGGTAAACATCCTCTGCATTCCAGTTTTTTTCGGCATCAGCGCATACCGCTTCGATCGCGCTGGCAAAAGTTCCATCCGGATTGGGCGATCGTTCCCAAATGTGGCCTTTGTCTAAATGGGTGTGCATATCCACAAAACAAGGCCAAACTAAGCCGCCCTGCAAATCTACAACTGAGATATCTCCACAGGGGGATACAGGTTTTGTACCTGCTGGGATAATTTGGGCGATCGCCCCTGCTGCAATTTCCAAATCCACCAAACAAAAATTGTTCTCACTCCCCGCTGTCGCCACAGTAGAAGCTGACGGGGCGATCGATTTCATCTCTAGAAGAGACGCGGGCACGCGAGCATTTTTGAGCAAATAATTAGATGTACTTGGCAACATTAATTTTGTGAGTTAGTATTTTCCTAAGAATTTAGCGCTACCGCAAAAACGCTACCGAAAATCATTGTCGGTTAAGCGTCGGTTGTATTATTGGTAACAAATGCTACCTTCTTAGTCTAACCATTTAGACATAAAATTGTACAGCGCCGATCGATCGGGGGTCGAGCGCCAACAAACCGAGCATCTACAAATACTGATTTGCAAATAAACCTAGTTTTCGATCTGTTTGCAGTGGTGCACTCTACCAGCCCAGCTAATGGTAATAAATTGTGGTCGTTCCACTGCCATTAGCAACTATACAAATCGTGAAACTGAACCATGCAAAAATTTACAAATTGCCCAGTTTGCAGCTCCCAAAAAATCAGCTTCCTGTACACAGCGGGGACAGCCCGCCAACCAAAAGAGCCTCCTAAATGGTCAGTTTACGGATGCGAAGATTGTGGCTTAGTATTCGTAAATCCCCGCCCGACATGGGATGAACTGAGCGATTATTACCCAGAGGGCTGGCAGTGCTACAACACATACGTACCAGACGAAGAAGATGTAGTAAAACAAGCCAAAAAACTTAATGAATTCCGACACATTCCTATCCCTGTAGGCAAGCGGTTGTTAGACGTGGGATGCGGCGGAGGTTCCTTTCTTCAAGTCTTCAAAAAACTCGGAGTTGAGGTAGCAGGAGTTGAACCTAGCTCCTCAGCAGCAGCAGCGGCCCGCGAATGCGGTGTCGATGTTTTCACCGGCACTGTAGAAGAATACGTTGCAGAAAAAGGTACTGACGAAAAGTTTGATGTCATACTCTGTTCCCACGTTTTGGGAGCAACGCCTTTGCCTGCTGAAACACTCGATTGCATGAGGCAATTGCTGGCTCCAAACGGTTACATTTGGGTCGCTGTACCGAACGCAGACAGCCCATACGCGCGGCAACTGGGCTGGCGCTGGCACAGCACCGATTATCCTTACAATCTGATCGGTTACACTCCAAAAACATTAGCTCTAGCCGGCCAAAAGGCAGGTTTGGCAATTCAGCGCAATTACACCTACTCTTTGCCGGATGCCCTTCGTTACTCTATCTGTTTGTGGCAGCGCTATCGGTGGTTTGTACCGCACAAAGTTAGCCGCTTGTTCCTTTCGGACGAACGTGTTGAGCGCATGGCGAAGCAATTGGACTCGCGCGGCGAAGGCGAGGCAATTTTAATGGAATTCTGTCACCCTCAAAGCCGGGATTAAGAGGTTTGGAGCAAGAATATTCGATTGGAGAATATTCGATTTGAGATGATCTCAAACTTCAAAACTCCGGTTTTGTTGATATCAGTGCGTAATTTTTATCAGGACGGAAATCTTGACCACCAAGTTTTTGAGCAGAAAATTTGGTGACTTTTCACGCAATTTTTCGGAGAAACCGGGTTTCTGAGCGTAAGTCCTGCTTGTATGTGTCTGTGTGCATATACTTCATGAGAGTGCCCAACAACTAGAAAAAGTTACCATGCAAGAACTGACAAATTGCCCTGTTTGCAATTCACAAAATATCCGTTTCCGCAACAAAGCTGGCACTTCCGATGCCCCTAAAGAACCACTGAAATGGTCGCTTTTTGGCTGTGACGATTGCGGGCTAGGATTTCTCAACCCCCAACCTACATGGGAGGAATTGATTCCATATTATCCCCCAGATTATCTGTGCTACAACACTCGCGTTGAGGATGAGGAACAAGTAGTTGAAGAAGCAAAGCGACGGGGCGAGTACCGGCACATTCCTATCCCTGTCGGCAAGCGGTTGTTGGACGTGGGATGCGGTGGCGGTTCTTTTCTGCAAGTCTTAAAAAAGCTGGGAGTTGAAGTTAAAGGCGTCGATCCTGGGGTATCGGCTACGGCGGCCGCCCGTGATAGCGGACTCGATGTTTTTACAGGCACTTTGGAAGAATATATCGCACAACATGGTACGGACGAAAAGTTTGATGTCATCACCTGTTCTCATGTTTTGATGGCAACACCTTCGCCCACGCAAACACTCAACTGCATGAGGCAGTTGCTGGCACCAAACGGTTATATTTGGGTGGCTGTACCGAATGCTGATTGCGAATCAGCGCGCCTGCTGGGCTGGCGATGGCACAGCGCTTATTTCCCTCGCAACATCATACAATTCACTCCCAAAACTCTGAGTAAAGCTGGAGAAGTTGCTGGTTTGGAAATTCGGCGACAGTCCACTTATTCTTTCCCAGAAGCCGTGGGTTTTTCGCTTTGTTTGCGATGGCGTCATCGCTGGTTTATACCGCACAAAATTTCCAGCCGCTTGCTGTCAGAAAACTATCTCAAGCGGGCAGCGCAGGAATTGGACTCGCGCGACGAAGGCGAGGCAATTTTAATGGAATTCTGTCACCCACAAAGCCTAGATTAAGGCGTTGCGAGCAAAAATATTCGATTTGAGATTTGAGATTTGAGATTTGAGATTGACTGCACCTTGGCTGCTGAGAATCTCAAATCTTTTTTTTTCGCATCTGTTAAAACTTCAACATTGGCGTTTGACCGTTGTGCTGTCTTTGGTGTTGGCTATACTGGAAAAGATTAAACTTTGGACTTATATCAAATCCGAGTAAAACCTCCTGTTATCCTGAAACCCAAGCCGAGAAAGGGTTGTGTGTGGATAGCGCGATTGTTTCAACCAGGGAGGTGTGTACTGTCGGTATGATCGATCACTGTTTCAGATGGCGATTCGGCTTACAACCAACAGCAGCATCTATAGCAAGAGAAAAAAAACTGTGTCAAAACCCAAGCATATAGTTTTAACATCCCACCCCGACAGATCCGGCGCAAAACCTCATCCCATTTACTGGGGAGAAATCGATCCGCTGAAACGGGGGCCTGTGATTGGTAGCCTCACCAAATCGTCTCACCGGAATGCTATCGGCACTCATTCGGGTTCCTACTCTGTTTATCGCGCGCTAGCAGTTGCTTCCGGCGCACTCCAAGCAGATCACCGCCCCGATTTTACCAACACCTCTCCGGCCGCACACATCGGGCCGCACCCGAGTTGGGGCGATCGCAATTTAATTGTTTCTCTCGATCCCTTTGGGGGTTTGGTCAGCGAAGTTTATACTTCATTTCTCCAGCAGGGATACGATATTCGACCGACAATTGCGGTCACTAAAGCTCACATTAATATGCCGGAATTGCAAGATGCTATCGCTAAGGGGCGAGTGCAAATTGATGGCAAAATAGTCAAAGCAGGTGGCAATTTAGCAGTAACTAAAATTGCGATCGACCCGGTTTGGTATTTGCCGGGAATTGCTCGGCGGATTGGGGCCCAAGAAAGCGTTCTCCGCCGTGTCCTGTTTGAGCAAACAGGCGGAATGTTCTCGGATTTAGTGACGCGGCCGGACTTGCACGTTTTCTTGCCGCCAATTGGCGGAACTACGGTTTATATTATTGGCGATGTCGCGAATATTTCTGACCCGGATAAGCAGTTGGCGGTACGGGTACACGATGAATGCAACGGTTCTGATGTCTTCAGTTCCGATATCTGCACTTGTCGCCCTTATTTGGTACACGGGATGGAAATTTGCATCCAAACGGCACAATCAGGCGGTTCTGGGGTAATAGTTTACTTCCGCAAGGAAGGGAGAGCTTTGGGGGAAGTGACTAAGTTTTTGGTGTACAATGCCAGAAAACGGCAGGAAGGCGGCGATCGCGCTGATGCCTATTTTACGCGCACTGAATGTGTTGCGGGAGTTCAAGATATGCGGTTTCAAGAACTAATGCCAGACGTGCTGCACTGGTTGGGTATCTCTCGAATTGACAGTTTAGTTTCTATGAGCGATATGAAATACAATGCGATTATCAATTCTGGCATTCAGGTGGTCGATCGCATCCCCATTCCTGAAGATTGGATTCCCGCAGACGCACAAGTCGAAATTGTCGCCAAAAAAGCCGCCGGCTACTACACGCCCGACCCGGTGCCAGATGCTACAATTCTTGCAGAAGCGATCGGACGCGATTTAGGAGATTAAGAGGGCAAAGACGCGACCGATGGGACGCGAACAATCGCGTCTTTGCTAAACAAAATTTATTGCTGGTTTTTGATCAGTCAGGGTAGGTTATGGCTAATTTGCGTTCTAGTGTGATCGTAAAAACAGATATTTGCGGATATACCGCCAGAGTCAAAAAATTATCTCAGTCGGACTTGAGTAGTTTGTTAAACGAGCATAAAAATTTTGTTTCAGATATTAGCGCCAGAAATGAAGGCAGCGTAATTAAAGGGGAAGGTGATTCATTTTGGATAATTTTTCCCAGCGTCACAGCCGCGGCAGTAGCAGCCATAGAAATGCAGCAAGAATTGAGAGCGCAACAATCTAGCAAGGCGAACGACGAACGATTGGCTATTCGCGTGTCGATTACATTAGGAGATGTCTTGCATCAAGATAAAGATATCTTTGGCGATACTGTGAATTTAACAGCGCGCATAGAATCAGTAACTCCGCCGGATGAAATATATTTGTCCCAAGCAGCATGGCTGGCGCTCAACAAAGCAGAAGTGCAAACGTCTTTTGTCAACGAGTTTTCTTTGAAAGGAATGAGCGAACCTGAAAAAGTATACAAAGTTGACCAAAGTTATAAAACGCGAATCATCAAGAATCAAGCAATAATTAAAGCTGATTTGAGAGGTTTTATAGCTTATCAAGAATCTAATTCTATCAAAGATGTTGAATATTTGCTCACCAACTTTGATACTTTTGAAAAAACAATTTGCGAAGAATACGGTGGCACAATTCGCAGTATTGTTGGGGATTCGCATTTGTTGACTTTCCCGGAAGCTCACTCAGCCTTAGCGGCAATGGAAAGTTTGTGCGAGAATTGGAAACTTTTTATTCACGCCAATCAAATACCTTGCGGCTTGTCCGTGGGAGTTGCTAAGGGAAATTTATATATATTTAGGTCTTGCACTTACGGAAAAGATATTAACATAGCCGACAGACTGGAAGATTTAAGTAAAATAGTATCTCCGAGGGTCGAAAAAAACTCGGTGATAGTTTCCGATCAAATAAAACGCGAAGTCAGCGGCTCGAAGTGGGAATATAAGCTGATCAAACTAGATAAAAATGTGATTTTAGATAATCTTTTAGATTACAGTCAGTTTGACTTTTTTCAAGAAAACGATGTTTACCGTTGTTTGGTGGTATGAAGTTGAAAAATATTGAACTTGAGACTGTAGAATATCTGAGAACACCGGTTGCTATTCGCCAAAAGTGCGATCGGCTTTTTGATTTAGCCCGCCTAGACAAACTCCGCTACTTCCGCGTCGATTTATCCCAACTCGACAACGCAGCAAATTATGTAATTGACACAACGCGCCAACAGTATCCCGATTTTAACATTCCCTTTCACAGTCGCTGGCGACATTTTGAAGCCGGCAACCTGCCGCGACTCGCCGAATTGGATGCAGCTTTAGCAGAATTTGCGCCGGTTGAAAAAGCTAAGATCAAATTTGATTTAGCAATTATCAGCGTTTTGCTCGATGCCGGTGCTGGTGCAGATTGGCAGTATTGCGAACCTGAAACCGGACAGGTTTACCGCCGTTCTGAAGGGTTAGCAATAGCCAGCTTGCGGATGTTTTGTCAAGGTGTTTTTTCCAGCAATCCCGATTTTCCTTGGCAAGCGGATTCTCGCGGACTTTCTCAATTAAAACTCGAAACCTTAGCTGCGGGATTTCAGGTAAGTCGAGACAATCCGCTAGTTGGTTTAACAGGCAGATTAGAATTATTGCAGCGTTTGGGGAAGGCGATTTGCCAACCTCCATTATTATTTGGCAGCGAAAACCCGCGTCCCGGCAATTTGGCAAAATACTTGCTAGACAATCGGGTTTCTGGAGTCAAAACTGTGAATGCTGCTGAAGTATTGAACGCTGTTTTGACAGGTTTTGGGGAAATTTGGCCGGGAAGATATGCAATTGGTGGGGTTAATTTAGGCGATGTGTGGTGGCATCCGGCTTTAACAGGAGAAAATTTGGGAGATGAATTCGTGCCGTTTCACAAACTATCGCAGTGGTTGACTTATTCGCTGTTGGAACCGCTGCAAGAACTTGGTTTAGAAGTCGCGGGATTGGATGAGTTAACGGGATTGCCGGAGTACCGCAACGGCGGTTTGTGTTTGGATATCGGGCTGCTGCAGGCAAAAGATTCTGCTATTTTTGGACAGAGTTACTTGCCTGGTTCGGAAGTTATAGTGGAATGGCGATCGCTGACTGTGAATCTTTTAGATAAAATTGCCGCAGCTATTCGAGAAAAGCTGCATTTGAGTGCGACAGAATTGCCCCTGGTGAAAATTTTGCAAGGAGGAACTTGGGCGGCGGGGCGGAAAATTGCGGGCGAATTGAGGGCTGGTGGAGGGCCGCCAATTCAGATTGAAAGTGACGGCACTGTGTTTTAGAAGGAAGAAGGAAGAAGGAAGAGGGAAGAGGGAAGTTCGGCAACGGATTCTATAACGGATGTAACGGATGTCACGGATGCCAGGAAGAAGGAAAAGGGAAGAGGGAAGAAGGAAGAGGGAAGAAGCAAGAAGGAAGAGGGAAAATTATCCCCTCTTCCAACTTAAAATTCAAAATTCAAACCTGAAAACTATACCTCACACTACACTCCCAACAAGCTGCTTAGCGACAAGTGCGATATTTGACGTGATAAACTAAACCGCGATGAGCCAAATCGAAGGAGTCAACGGTGGCCATGCCGGCACCGCGGGCTGTCATTGCAGCATTTACTCTCATATTTACACTGTCGCCGCAGCGAGACCAAACATTAGCTACAGTGGCTAAGCTATCTCGAACATTGTAGTTAGTTTCGCCGCTGAGATTCCGATTAAAAACTGGGCCGCGGGCTCCCGCGAAAAAGTATTCTGCTCGCAGGTTGGCTGTGGTTTTGGGAGCCACGTAGCCGCGGTAATCAGCATCGTAGATAGAAATTTGGTAGCCTTGGGGTACTTTGATGGGAATGCTCAGATTGCAGCTTTTCCGGCTTTCTGTTGAGACATTTCCCTGGGCTGCAAACTTATCAAATAGGATGGTGAGTTCTTGACCGTCGGGGCTGACGCTGACGCTGGCGGAGCGATCGGGGCAACCGCTACCACCGTAGCTTGCACCTAAAATTTGAACCAGCGGATTAGCCAAGGCGGGGCTGATAGAAGCAGTCATTAATGCCGTAGCTAGCAATAGTTTTACAAACTTCATGGATGTTCTCCTTAATAAGTTCAGTTGTGTGTTAGGAGCACCCTAAAAAAATGGAACTGAATTTCGGTAATGCGTTTTAAAGTTGGATATTGCCGCCTTCATGTTGAAAGATGAAAAGCCAGTCACGCCAAGCTTATGACCTCATGGGCAGTTCCTATTCAGGTTTTTTCGATTAGTGAATTAATCGAAAAAATAGGTTTTCTGTTGATACTTCTTAAGATTCATATCTGTTGGTAAAAGTTCCGGAAGATTTCGGGGCGAAACTCCGGCTCTGTGTTATTGGGCTTGGATGGAGCGCGAGACAGCGAAACCAGTGGGGAGGCTTTTGGGCCCGGATCTGCGTTCTTAGGAAGAGTGCGGGAAGGAGAGAAACGACATAATGACATATTTGTCTATTTTCCAACCTCGCATACTTAGTGTCGCGCTGGGCGGATGAAAGGCAAGTGTAGAAGTAATTTTATTCGCGCGGTATTTGTGTTTTCAATAGGGGTTTGATATAAGTAGTTCAGGACGCCGGGGCGGCAGAAACCTGGTTTTTTTGCGTCAAGAATGCCTTGATGGCTGATAAGTTAGAATAAAGCAAATTAATTCTTCAAAAAAATGAGTGCTAAAGTTACTGTCATCGACCATCCTTTGATACAGCACAAGTTAACTCTAATGCGGCAAACTCAAACGAGCACGGCGAAATTTCGCCAACTGTTGAAAGAGATTGGAATGCTGCTAGCCTATGAAGTGACGCGAGATTTGCCGCTCAAATACGAACTAATAGAAACGCCGATCGCCCAAATGAATGCACCTGTGCTGGCTGCAGAAAAGAAAATTGTTATTATTTCGATTATGCGCGCCGGTCAGGGACTGTTAGATAGTATTTTAGAGCTGATTCCGTCTGCGAGGGTGGGACATATTGGTTTGTACCGCGATCCGACAACTCGGATGGCGATCGAATATTATTTCAAAGTTCCCCAGGATATCGAACAGCGAGATGTTTTAATTGTCGATCCGATGCTCGCTACTGGTAATTCAGCGGTGGCGGCAGTGGATAGGCTTAAAGAAGTTAATCCGAAGTCTATTAAATTTTTGTGCTTGCTGGCGGCACCGGAGGGACTTAAGCACTTTCACGAACAACACCCTGATGTGCAGATTTATACGGCGGCAGTTGACGAGTGTTTGGACGAGCACGGCTATATTGTACCCGGCCTCGGAGATGCGGGCGATCGGCTTTACGGCACTCTCTGAATTCAATAAAATGATTTTGGGCTGTATATGCCAATACATTCATTAAAAAATAATTTTACTAACATAAGTAGTGGTTTGATAGTGCCATACAATGTAAATTGTAAGATTTTAATGTCAGGAAAAGCCTATATAGAGCAAGGGTTGTAGGATTTTCTTACATTAAATTCGTAAATTGCATTATCTAGATGTATTTACTGCATCTTATGGGGAAAATCTCTGCCTTTAGTGTAATTAATCGGAGGAATTACTTCATAAGATAGATGTATGATGCTAACCGTTTGCGATCGACTACTAACATTTTTTGGACGAGGAAAAAAACAATGGAGACTACAGCACAGAAAGAAGCCCCAACTCAGCCTGTTGAGGAAGTGAAAATCAACAATATCAACAGTTTGGAGTTTGAGCTTTGGGCTAAAGCGGTGAAACGGCAGATGATTGCAGCACTCTCTAAAAAGGGCGCGATTTGACATCTCTGGGTTTTTTGTGTGCAACTTGTGTTAATTTAATTAACAAAATTTTTGTCTGCATGGTTGTCCAAGAGCGATAAGTGGCTAGGGGAAGAGTTTTGAGATTGCGCCTCTTTCGGAGTTGCGGGAGGGGGAGAAGAGAGCATTTTCCTTTTTCCTAGTTTTGGACGCATGGGTCGCAGGAAACCGGTTTTTTTTACGAAAATACTTCTGTTGCAATCGGCAGAAATGGTAAAAAAACCCGGTTTCTTTGTGTCAAGAGTGCCTCCGGGACTGTTCTATCTGCCGAATGCTTTCTGCCAGATTACGATCGCTTGTCAACCGCCGCCAGCAAGCGCAGACTTCCGTCTTGAACCTGCACTGCTTTCACCGTTCCCACAGCAACTCTTTGTTGACCGTTAGCCATCGCTACCTCAATCTTAATCTTGGGGTCAGCCAGTAATCCCAGCCGCCCCCAGAGCCACTTAACTTGAGTAGCAGGAAAAGAGCGCACTTCTACATCTGAAAAAGGCGAATTAACCCAGCGGCTACCGTCGTAAAAACTCGCTACTTGCACCTGATACCAAACTTGTTCTCCCGCCAATTTTAAGTCGTTGTTCGGTTCGGGTTCCAGCCACTCAGCGGGATTGACACTGTTAATTAAAGTAGCAGAACCCATAATTTGACTTTTGTGAGCTTCTAAACTTTCAGCCTGAGAAACTGCTTCCTGAAGTTTGTTGACTAAATTCCGAATTCGACTTCTTGTTTCGCTGTCAGTATCTGATTGCTGGTCGAGCCAATTCATCGCCTCGCGAGATCCGTCTTGAGAAGCTACAATCAGAGCACCCCAAGCCTTGACATCGGCGTCAGCGGCATTCACTCTCAAGGCGGCGTCTATGCGGTTCCAGATCCGCCCGCTGTCATTTTTGAGGGTTGTGGCTATTTCGTTACTGTTGCTCGGATCGGCTTCAAATACTTGCAAAGCTTCGGCCCAGCGGCCGTCGATCAATTCTGCGAGAACTTGTTGACCGGGACTGGCCCAAGATGCGATCGCCTGCGCCCGAGTAATTTTAGCGTGAAATTCGATCGTTTCTAGCTGAGCTTGCGCGACAGCAGGCCAATTTTTGCCAGCTTTCCCCTTCGCCACACGCATGACATTTAATGCTGGAGACCACAGCCCGCTTTTGGCAAGTCGCAGCCCATTTTTGTAAGTCTCGTCATTGAAAGCAATTTCTTCTAAAGAAATCGCCGTTAACTGAACGGGGTTCGGCAAAAATTTGCGCGGGCCAATTTGATAAAGGGTAAATTGCGGCTCTAAACCAACTGTTTGGTCGATCGCCAACTGCGGGTTTTCCCCCTTAACAATTTGCTGCCAATTCGGCGGTTGTCCGGCCGCACTCGCCCACTCCAACAGCGGCATTAAATGATTTTGGCTGGGGTTGTAGCGAACGACTTGTCCGTAGGGAATTTTCCTGTCGCCCCGCTTTAGTTGACCGCTGACATTAAACCAAATGCCTGAGGCGGGGGGCTTTCCGTCAAAGCGGCGCAGTTCTGTTAGGGGTAGCGACTGATTCGAGGCTTGATTGTCAGATGTAGAGTCAGGTAAAGAAGCAATGACAAAAGATTCCGCCGGGCCTTCTACGTTCACAGAACTTGCTAACTGAAAATACTGCTCTTTATCGGAACTGCGATCGGGCAACTGTACTCGCTTGTACACCCGAAGTTCGACAATTTGACGGCAAGGATTTTTGCAAACAGTAGAAGCCTTAACAGTTCTTTCTACCATCACCGGCAATAGCAAATCGGAAATAGAATTATCGCGGGATTGATCGACGGGAAGCGGCAGGGGTTCTCCGGTTACGAATCCCAATTTGCGGATGCTGGCTTTGATTTGATCGAGAGTTTGGATCGAATCTCTGCTACCTGTAGGCAGGCGCGACCATTCCGGCACAAACTGAGAGATCAACTTGTTGCCATTGGGATCGACAATTAGCTGATAACTCAGCCAAGCGCCGCCTCCCATCAAAGCTGCACAGCCAGCCAAGACGCTGAGGGCTGTCAAATTAGCTACCAGTCTTTTCCAGGGATATCTCGCGCGAGTTCGGGGAGTAGGTATTGGAAGCTGGGACTCTTGAAGATTTTTGGGGCGTCGGGTTTGGCGACGGCGCCTTGTCGGAGGAGGAGCAACTTTTCGATTTTCTGGGGGTAAGGCTCGATTTTTTGAGGGGTTAATTTTGTGTTCCATCATCCCATTTTAGAATTTAGATTTTAGAATTTAGGGTTTAAAATTGCAATAGCCGATCGTACTGCCGACCTATGATATCCCAAGTGTATTGGCTTTCAACGAGCGATCGCGCGCTGACAGAAAGATCCTGTCTTAGCTGCTGATTTTCAAACAAACTGGTAATCGCCTCAACATACTCGTGAACTTTGTTCGCCCGCAAGGCCCTTCTCGGTTGTGGGCCGCCATCGACGGCTAAACCCTCCAAACCTCGAGCGCTCGCAACGACGGGGGTTCCCGCAGCCATCGCCTCCAAAGTTTTATTTTTAATCCCAAAACCTATCCGCATCGGCACCACACAAACAGCAGCTTGATGCAAATATTCTGCCACCCTTTGCACCCGACCTACTACTTGAATTCCGGGGAGTTTCCCCAAGGCGAGCACTTCCGGGACTGGCGAAGCCCCGACTAGGGTGAGGGTGACATCAGGATACCGCTGCTGCAAAGGCGGCAGTATT
The DNA here is from genome assembly GCF_036701875.1 of Microcoleus sp. MON1_C5. Taxonomy (NCBI): domain Bacteria; kingdom Bacillati; phylum Cyanobacteriota; class Cyanophyceae; order Oscillatoriales; family Microcoleaceae; genus Microcoleus; species Microcoleus sp. MON1_C5. The sequence continues at coordinate 65,360 of NZ_JAUBRN010000008.1, forward strand.
TGCAAACTGAGAAACCGCGCCGCGTCAATATTGGGCAAATTGTTCATTGCGCCTGCAAAAATTAAGGTGTGTCCTCCCGGATCGATCGACCGGTACGGAAATTCGGCCACATCCACGCCGTTAGGAATTACATCTATGGAAGGTACAAAAAAATCTTGTTTTCCTCGCACCTGAACCGGAGGCAACAGTAATTCTAGGAGTTGCTCTCTGTCTGTGGATGTTGTCGCAACAATGCGGGAGAATTTGGAACAGTAGCGTTTTTCGTAGCGGGCGAGTAGCGGTAAATTCAGTCGATCGCGCAGGGGTTTTTCCGACGTGCCGGTTGCTAACATTTCCCTGCAAGTTCCCCAAACGGAACTGTGAATGTTTGCCACTGTCAGCAGTTTTTGCCGCCATTCTGGACGCACGTAAATCTCATTAACGCTGTGCTCGCAGGTGACAGCATCGCATTTGCCTGCTGTCACCAATTCGTCTGCCCAATTCTGCATTGCTTGGGAGTAGCTTGAGAGTACGTTGGGAGGTGTACCCGACTGCAAAAATCGACCAAATCTGTGGAATTTTCCTATTATTTTAGAGAACTCCCCCTCAGTCCCCCCCTTATTAAGGGGGGGAGGCAAAAAATCGCCATCGGGTTCTGGATCGAGTCTTAGCCCCCCCTTGGCAAGGGGGGGTTGGGGGGGTGCTTGCGGGTTGGGAAAAACTGCTAATTCTGTGACTTGCTGGCGCAATGTGTCGATTTGTGCGTCGGTGACATCGGGCGATCGCACAGTGCCGAGAATTACCTCATGCCGCTGGCTCAAGTATTGTAATAAATTAAACGTCCTCACCTGAGTTCCTCCGCGGCTTGGCGGATAGGGAAAAGTCGAGGAAAGCATCAAAATCTTCATGGGATGTGGAATAAATTAAAGTTGCCGCTTGCGCGATAAAATTGATTGATTAAATCTTTTTAACAATCTTCGCACCTATGGACGAATTATCTGTTAAGGCCCTGCTCGAAGACTTGAAAAAGTCCGACGAAAGCGTGCGCGATCGGGCAACTACAGAACTCTGGCGCACTTGGTTTAACCAGAAGGGTGAGTATGGGATGCAAATTCTCAGGCGATCGCAAGTTTCGCTGGATGCAGGCGATGTTCACCACGCTTTGGATTTGCTGACGAAACTGATTGCGGAAGCGCCGGATTTTGCTGAAGCTTGGAACCGGCGCGCCGTACTTCACTATACCCAAGGAAATTATAAAAAGTCGATCGACGACTGCGAAATCGTCCTCAAACTGAACCCGGTGCATTTTGGGGCGCTGCACGGTCTAGGTTTGTGCTACGCTGCCTTGGGAGAATACATAAATGCTATTCAAGCTTTTCGTCGCGCTTTGGAAATTCAACCGTTTGCTTTGGTGAATCAAAAGTTAATTCTCGAATGTACTGCTCGTTTGAGTTAAAATCAACTGTGGAGTGAAGGAAGAAGGAAGTTCGGCAACGAGCAATGTACGGGATGTAACGGATGTAACCGATGTCAGGAAGAAGGAAGAAGGAAGAAAATTTAGGAAGAAGGAAGAAGGAAGAAAATCAATGGTTTCAGGATTTTTTTGCAATCTTAAATCTCAAATCTCAAATTGTCTAAGTTAGTGCCGAAAATTAGCGTTTGCATTCCTACTTGCAATCGAGTGCATCTACTGGCTTGTGCGATCGCCAGCGTGCTAGATCAAACTTATACAGATTTTGAATTAATTATCTGTGATGACGGTTCCACTGACAGCACTCCACTGTTGATGTCGGAATTTGTCGATCGCGGGATTCGCTACATTCGCCACCTGCAGAATATCGGCAAGAGTAATAATATGCGATCGGGCTTTGCGGCAGCAAGGGGTGAGTATTTTATCAAGTTTGACGATGACGATCGCCTGAGCGCGCAATTTCTAGAGCGGACATCTGCTATTTTAGATAAAGACCCCAGCATCGATTTTGTCAGTACCGATCACTGGGTGATCGACATTAACAATTATATTAATGAAAACCAGACGAAACTCAATTCGCAGCGGTGGGGCCGCACCGAGTTGTCGGCTGGAATTATTGAAGATTTGCTTTCCACAGTTTTTCTGAGACAAAGTTTGCAAATAGGGGCAACTTTGTTTCGCCGCCGCGCCCTAGAAGAAGTAGGATTTCTGCGGCCGAATTTGCAAAATTGCGAAGATAACGATTTGTTTGTGAGACTTGCGATTGCTGGCAAAAAGTGCTATTACTTGCCGGAGCTGTTGATGGAGTATCGAGTTCATACAGGACAGCAAGGAGTCGATCGGGCAATTCCGTATTTAAGTGATAAATTGCGCTATTTGACTGGCTACGAGTTTGATTCCGACAAGCTGGAAACAGTCAGGCTCAAAAGGATTGCCGAAACTCAATTAGCGCTAGGTTTGCGGCTGATTGAGGTGGGTGAAACTGCAAAAGGGCGCCTGATGGTGCGGGCTGGAAAGTCTGTTTCTGAGGCGAAAATGTGGGCTGGTTTGGGATTGTCGCTGCTGCCCGTCGAGTGGCGGAGGAGGGCTTTTGCTGCGGTGCGGGAGTTGGTAAAAGGGGAGTTGTGAAGGCGTAGGATTTCGACAGAATAACCGGCTGTTGAAACCGCGTCTATACACACAAAACTCACAAGGCAAGGGTTGAAAAGTCGGGGGTTAAAATCACGTTTATACAGACAAAACCCATCGAAACAAGTTTAAATTCTTGATTTTCTTGAGTCCCCCTCTACTGGGACGAGAGGCAAGTGTAGACGAGGTTTTAACCGCCGAGTCTTCTGGCGTCTCGGTTTACAACCAGAAATTATCCGATTGATATAGCGGGTAGCCACGGAATATCTGTAACGCCTGGGTCGTAGCCAAGTTGTTTGAGTAGTGTGGTAATTTGCCCTCTATGGTGAGTTTGATGATTGAACATATGTGTCACCAGAACCCAAGTCGGTAGCACGCGGCATTTACCATCTACATTGCTTGTGTACTCAAACGGTTGACTCAACCAGTCAGAATTAAGGTGTCTAGACCATTCTATAATTTGCCGATCCGTTGTCTCCCGTTCTGCTCTCAAAACCTCAAATTCAGCATACAGTTCTTGACCGATAACGGTACCAGAAAATGGGTGAAGAGTGAAACGACCCATCCATGCTTTGTCACCATACAGTAAGTGATTCAAAGTGCCATGAATAGACTTAAAAAAGGCACCCATATCCTGTTTGCGCTGTTCATCAGGAATTGCCGAGCAGACCGAATATAGATTTTGGTTCATCCAGCAATTGTACTCAGCCATTAGCTGGTAGTAGCTACCGTCGTACATACTCAAAACATAATCACATAGTTTGAACAACTTACATTATACAAATAGGTCTTTCACAATACTCCTGACTCTAATTGGTCTAGATAAATAAACTCAGGAGCTTTAACTCCGGCTTCTTCTCTAATTTTAACCAGTCTAGGCGACTCAAAAAACGCCCTAGCATCTGCGATTGATGTCCAGGCGGAGAAATGAACAATTTTGTTTGGTTCATTGTCATACTTCAAGACCTGATAGGAGCGCTCGCCAGCTTCTTTTCGGATGCTTTCAGCACGATCGAATACCTGTTTCCAAGCTTCATAATTTTCTACTTCATGAATAATTAAGACATACTGCATCGTAATCAGGTTCTCTGATAATTTGAAAACTTCAAGGGTTCGGTTTACTCCTCTTTTTCCTCAGCATTTTCCTCTTTAAATCCCAACCACAAGAGTATTACCTCTTCTACTTCGAGCATTTTCTCGGATGTCAGACTTCCCAATTTGCGTAGAAGCTTTGCATGAGGGATTGTAATCATATTTTGTACGTCAAATACTCCTTCTCGGAGGAACTTATTTTTGACTTTCACCTCAAATCTTGAGCCGCGTAGACTTGTTGTATGTGGCACAAGAGTCGCTAATGCCCGGTCTTGATTTAGAGCAGGAATGCTCACGACCAAACATGGTCTGACTTTCGCAATATAACCTAGATCGACTAACCAGATTTCACCACGATCGGGGCTATTCATATAGGGATTCTTCCTCATCTAACTCGATAAAAAGTCCCTCAGCATTCAGAACTAAATCCTCATCAGAAAGGGGAGGAAAGTCTAAATAAACAGTCCGTTTCAAAATTTCCAATACCAAATCTAACCGCTCTGAGTCTGTTAATCGCTCAAAGGTATTCAAAAGTTCTTCTACTAAAATAGTCATAGCTTTTTCCCTAGACTTGCTTATAGCATAGCACAGGTTTTAAATAGACCCATCTAAAAAGACATAACACCCAGCTCCCCGCAGCACTTTAAGCCTGCGGGGTTATAACCTCGATCGCGCTTTCCACTAAAGTAGTAAAGAGTGCCTGATGTAAATAAGTTTTTCCTAAATATCGTGTCTATATTTTCTGAAATTCCGACTGTGTGGTTGCAAATTTCCCTCGTGGGAGTCTGGTTGGGTTTGATTTTACTGGTAGCTGAAGGGTTAAATCGCTTTACTTCTGTCGATCCTGAAGTATCGCGGAAGGTGGTGCACATCGGTACTGGAAATGTGATTTTGCTGGCGTGGTGGCTGGAAATACCCGGTTGGGTGGGGATTTCGGCGGGGGTTTTAGCAGGTGCGATCGCCCTAATTTCTTACCAAGTTCCGATTTTGCCCAGTCTTAACAGTATCAACCGCAAGAGTTTGGGGACTTTTTTCTATGCTGTTAGTATCAGCGTTCTCGTGGCTTGGTTTTGGCCGCTACAGCATCAGGAGTACGCTGCTTTGGGCATTTTAGTCATGACTTGGGGCGACGGATTGGCTGCTGTCATCGGCCAGAAATACGGCAAACATATTTATCGAGTTGGGGGAATCCAGAAGAGTTGGGAAGGTTCTGCAACTATGTATTTGGTGAGTTTTGCTGTTAGCAGTTTGATTTTGCTGACGGTTCAAGGCAATATTTGGCAAACTTGGGCTGTGTCTGCTGTTGTAGCTTTGGCTGCTGCTACTTTGGAGTCGGTTTCCAAGCTGGGAATTGACAATCTGACTGTGCCGATCGGCAGTGGGGCGATCGCCTTTTTCCTAAATCAATTTTTGATACTTGGTAATGTGTAATCTAAACTTCCCCCCACGGCCGGCGTTGCTGGATACAGGTATGAATTCCAGATTTGGCAATTGCTATAAACGGCGTTGCTGAATAGAGGTATGAATTCAAGATTTCCCAATTGCTATAAGCCCTCGGAGGGTGAGTTTTGTAACTTCAAGCGAAAAGGTAATTCATACCATGAATCAGCAACGCCAATTATCAATTGTCTAAGTCTCGTTAAAGCAGCCGACGTGCTTGTAAAATTTGTTGTTGCCATTGCTCGAAAGCGGGGATTTTTGAGCGATCGTCTGTTGGAAACATCGCCCTTATTTGCTCCATAAGCTCGATCGCCAGCGGTACGCCAAGCTGCAATTGTTCCAAGACATCCCGCTGAGCAAAAACGGTTTCCGGTGTTCCTTCTAAAATCAGTTTTCCCCGATCCATTACAAACACCCAATCAGCCCAGCGGTAGATGAAATCGAGGTCGTGACTTGCTAAAAGAATGGTGGTTCCGGTGCTGTGAATTTGTTGAAGTAAACCGATCAGTTGTCGGGTGTGACGCGGATCGAGATAGGCGGTAGGTTCATCTAACAGCAGCAGTTTGGGCTTGAGAACCATGATATCGGCGATCGACACCCGCTTTTTCTGCCCCAAACTGAGATTGTGAATTGGTTCGCGGGCGAGTTCGCTTAGATCGAATTGGTCGATCGCCTGCTGCACCTGTTGAGCAATTTCGGATTCTGTCAAACCTAAATTGTACAATCCATAGGAAATATCTTCTTCTACCGTCGAAGCTACTAATTGATGTTCGGGATTTTGAAAGACGAGTCCGATTTGTTGGCGCAGTTGCATCAAAGATTTGCGATCGTAGCGAAAGGGTTCACCTTCCCAGCGAATGATTCCCTGTTGCGGTTGATACAAGCCATTTGCTAACAGGAAAAAGGTAGTTTTGCCGCAGCCGTTTTGACCGATCAGCCCGCAGCGTTTCCCGGCGGGGACTTTGAGGTTTAAATCATGAATTGCCGATCGCGAACCGCAGGGATAGGAGTAGGAAGTGCCAGCGAATTCGAGAATCCATTCAGACATATTCGTTATTTTTTATTTTTTATAGCCTTGTTCCCAGGCTCTGCCGGGGAATAAATACCCGGAGGCTATGCCTCCAATTACCGATTACCGATGAATGATTACCAATTACCGATTACCGATTTCCATTGTATAGCAATCCTTGCAGGAGTCGTAAACTTTTTACCCCACCCCAACCCTCCCCTTATCAAGGGGAGGGAGTAAGAAATTCACAAATGATTTAGGATTGCTATATTTGTGTCAGCCTTCATCTGATTTTGACAACTGCCAAAGTTGCATTTCATAACAGAGATGTTGCTCAAAAAGTTTGCCCGCTTCCAATCCTTCAACCACCAACTTCTTGAACCAGCGGCGAAATATCCAGCGCAGGAATTTGTGTACGGGGGGAACTGTGATCGCAATCAAATCGGCAACATAGATCATTGTATTTAGTCCATATCGGCGGAAAGTATCGACATACAAATCGATAGTCGGCAAAATATGGGCGGAAATATCCTCACTTTTTACTAAACTGAATCCAGCCAGCTTTAATGCTGCATGAAGTTCCGTAACAACATGACAATTAGAGAACATTCCCTCTTTATAATTAGCATCAGAGCGCAGCATATCAGCCAGCAAAACGTAGCCGCCCTGATTGAGGATTTTGGCGGCACCGTTAGCAATATCAACAGCCGACATATACTGGCTACTTTCGCTAAAGAGAATAAGATCGTAGAAATGGGTTGCTTTGAAGTCTTCAAACCTCGTGAGGTGGAAGATTGCCCGATCGCCCGTACACTGGAGAAAGCGCTGCTGTTGAAACGGATCGGGTGCGAGCCCTTCGACTGCAAAACCTCGATCGAGCAAATAAGCCGCATTTCCGCCAATCCCACAGCCCACATCGAGTATCGTATGAGTGCCTTTGGGGATCGCATCCAACAGTTTTACAGTATAAGCTTGCTGAGCGAGGCGCAATCGTGCGATCGTTAGTTCGTCAGCGGGCACAGGTAGGGTTTCCCAATAGCCGTAGTGAAGGTAGGGCGAATCTGTCAGGCCCAAATAGTAATTAAGCGCTGCATTTTGGTAGCGAGTTACCTTGGAGATTTCGATGGATTTTGGCTGCGACATTCGGAAAATTTAGTAAGTTTTAGGATTTCGGGCAGAGTTGAAATTCTTCCCAGCGCTTGCATACTTGTTCATAGCACTCAACAGGAGAAATTGCCAATTTTTGCAACAAATTGATATCAATCTGACCGTTGGCGATCGACAAAAATATAATTGCTTCCTTGGGTTCGTAGCCAGCAATGATTTGGAGCAAATTTGAAACAGTGTTTTCCTCTATTTCTAGTTGTTGCAAATAAACGGTTGCCTCCAAGTCTGAAATAAATTGCAGATCGTACTTTATAGTATCTACGCTCCAATTCACATAGCCGTTAATGGGAGTATTGATTTTGCAAGCAACCAAGCCCCGTCCTCGATTCAAAAAGCCATTCCAAGCAGTATGTCCGATCGGCAAAATATTCTGGTGAATAAACAAGTTTTGCCAGTAGCCAAAACTACCCTGCCAAACACTATCTTCGATTCGCATTTGTTTTCCCTTAAAATAATATACGCTTCAGAACCCAGAGCGAATTACATCAGCGTTCATCTGTGTTTATCTGCTGATATCTGCTGTCAAAAAAGCCCAATCCAATAATTAAAAAAATAATAAACTCACCATCATCCATACCTCGCAGATGAAAAACAACAGGTAAACAAATCGGCGGGCATCCTGACTCAGAGATCCAACGATCTCATTACAGTTGCGGGACAGCGCCGGATTCGCACCGAACTTTCCCCCTTGCGTCTGATGGCTGTTCTCCATCAGAGCCGATCGATATACGGGGATATTACCACTATTTGGGATATTTGACAAAAAAGCGATCGGACATCTGCAACAATTCTTGTAGGGAGTAGGGGTTAGGCATCCTGCCGGCCCAAGACTTCCTTTTCAAGTCTATATTGTGATTCGGTGTGTCGCCAGTCATCGGAACAATTTTTCCCTGGATAAATTCATGCCGATCCTGAGAATTTACTTCAGCTTATAGATATTTTTCTGCCGTGTAGGTTGGGGTTTCAACGGGCGCGATTATATACAACGCTCTCCTTTAATTTCCCCGTTTCATTTTCTCTTAAGAATCAGGTTAATTAAACATAAAATTTGAGTTTAATCATGCTAAAAAACAGGCAATATACCTGTTCCACAAAGAGTTAATTTGATTGGGAAGTGGGCATCCTGCCCGATCGCACTTAACAAACTTACCGCAGCGGGACAAAGTTATAGCCAGTGCTTCCTCCTTGTTTAACTTCCACTAAAATCGGCTTACCAGCCCGATCTCCCGTGGGCAAAAACTTCACATCCTCGCTCGATCCTGCTGCCGAGAAATTCGGATTTCTGAGTGCTTGTTGCAACCCTTCCCGCGTATTGCTTTGCCCCAAGCCAGCGATGACAGCTTGAGTCGCGTCAAAACTCGTTGCGGTTCGCCAATTTACTACTCCTCCCCAACGCTGGCGGGCATTTTTAGGAAATGGATTGTTGGGATTAGTTCCAGGATGCCACGGAACAGGCAAAACAAGCCCGTCAACGTCTTTTTGCCCGTCTTTTAGCGTTTGAAAGGTGTAAAGAGTGGAATTGCTGTAAAGCGCTAATTTGCCTTGATTTGCACGCGCTAGATCGATCGCGCGATCGATGCGATCGACGTGGGATGCTACCATCAATCCTTGTGCACCTTGGCTAACAGCATCCGCGATCGCAGTGTTAGGATTAAATGTCGGCGCTGACAAGTCGCAGACAATAGGAACTAATCTGCCACCTGATGCTGAAAGAGAGGCAATAAATTCATCCTTAAACGAAGCTTTGCCAGCAGCTTGAGAGTCGTAGCAGAAGGCAATATTGGTTTTGCCGACTTGTTTAACGATATACTCTGCTAAAGGAGCAGTCGTCGAGGCACTATTTAGCACAGTCCGAAAAATATAGCTGCCAAAACCTGACAAATTATTCGTACTGCTGGTAGGTGTGATCATCACCAGTTTCTTTTCCTGATAAAGTGGAGCGGCAGCTAAAGACGCAGTGCTGTCATTGTGTCCGATTACCGCTAGAATTTTCTGGTCATTTGCTAATGCTGCTGCAACTTCTTTTGCAACTTCTGGACGGTTATTGTCATTGACAATTTCAACTTGCAAACCGGCACCGTTAATTCCTCCCCTAGCGTTGATTTCATCTTGAGCTTGCGCGACACCTCGGAGGATTTCTTGGGCAATGTTGGGGTTGCTGCCGCTCGGCACGCTGACGGCAATTTTAAGAGAAGTGCGATCGCTTACTCTCGCATTATTCAAATAGATTACCGTTTCCGGATCGTTGCGATTTTGTTGCAGCGAAGCCTGAAATTTTAGAACAGCTTCTTTGTAATCTCCTTTGGCAAAAGCTGTAACGCCTGCTTGTTTTTCGGCTGTGGTTTGCGATGTCAGCAATATCTGATTTCCTAAACTCATGCGAGTTGCGATCGCACCCGATGGACTCGTTCCCGATGGACTCGTTCCCGATGTAGGTGTATCTGAACTTTTGGATGCCAATAAACCGGGAAGTAACTTGTATGCGCCCAACCCAATTAAGCCGAAAATGATTATAAAAACAATGGGTGGCGGACTTTTTCTTTTGTTAGTATCTTGATACATGATTTGTTCTCCTTATTTTGATATTGTTTGGAGGCTCTTCCTCCGGGTACGCATTCCCTGGCAGAGCCTGGGAACAAGAATAATTAGTTTGATCGCACGAAAGCAAACTTACCGCAGCGGGACAAAGTTATAGCCAGTGCTTCCTCCTTGTTTAACTTGTACTAAAATCGGCTTTCCCGCCCGATCGCCCGTGGGCAAAAACTTCACATCCTCGCTCGATCCTGGTGTCGAAAAACTCGCATTTCTGAGTGCTTGTTGCAATCCTTCCCGCGTAGTGCTTTGCCGCAAGCCAGCGATCACAGCTTGAGTCGCATCAAAACTCGTTGCGGTTCGCCAATTCACAATTCCTCCCCACTGCCGGCGGGCATTTTCTGGGAAACGGCTACCGGGATTAGTTTCAGGATGCCAGGGAACGGGCAATACTAAGCCGTTAACGTCTTGTTGTCCGTCTTTTAAAGTTTGAAAGGTGTAGAGCGTAGTGCTGCCGTAGAGTGGCAATTTGCCTCGATTGCTGCGAGCCAGAGAGATGGCACGGTCAATGCGATCGATGTGGGGTGCTAGCATCAATCCTTGTGCACCTTTGCTGACAGCATCGGCGAGGGCATTGTCGGGATTAAAAGAGGGTAACGAAAAGTCGCAAACAGTGGGAACTAATCTGCCTCCAGCAGCAGTAAGAGCTGCCACAAATTCATCTTTAAATGATATGTTATCGGGTGCTTGGGAGTCATAACAAACCGCAATATTAGTTTGGCGTTCTGTTTTAACTACATATTCTGCTAAGGGAGCTGCCATTACGCTAATATTGGGGACTGTCCGAAAGATGTAGCTGCCAAATCCTGAGAGATTATTGGCAAAGCTCGTCGGTGTCACCATTACCAGTTTTTCTTGCTGATATATCGGAGCCGCTTCGAGAGACGCATTGCTAGCATTGTGTCCAATTACTGCTAGTATATTCTGATCTTTTGTCAATGTCTTTGCAACTTCTCTGACCACTTCTGGACTATTGTCATCGTTGACAATTTCTACTTGCAGTTTGGCGCCGTTGATGCCACCGATAGTATTGATTTCATCCTGAGCTTGGGCGACACCCCGGAGAATTTCTTGGGCGACATTAGGGTTGCTACCAATGGGAACGCTGACAGCAATTTTTAAGGAAGAAGCATTGCTGGCTGTGGCATTATTCAAATAAATAATGGCATTATTCAAATAAATAATGGTTTCGGGATCGTTGCGATTTTGTTGCAGCGAATCCTGAAAATTTTTGACGGCTGCTTGGTAATCTCCCTTGACAAAAGCTTCAACGCCGACTTTTTTTTCTGCTGTTGTTTGGGATGCCAGCAATATCTGATTTCCTAAACTGATGCGATTTGCTATCGCTCCCGATGTATCTGAGCTTTTTCCCTTGAATAAACCGGGAACGAACTTGTATGCGCCAAACGCAATTAAGCCGAGGATAATAAATACAATGGGCGGCGGACTTTTTGTTTTGTTAGTATCTTGAGACATAATTTGTTCTTCTTATTGCGATATTGTTTGGTGTTTGGATGCAGAGCCTCCGGGTATTCCCAGGCAGAGCCTGGGAACGATAAAAAGAACCTACAACTCTCGATCAATTCCTATTCTCCTCAACTGGTAAAACGTGCGAGTGATTGTACAAATTCAGTTCTAGCAGTCGGCGAGAAATCTCGTCGTCCAGCATCATGTTGTCGAGGTCTGCGGTCAGTTTTTCAGCCGGATTTTCCGATAATTCGACTAAGGCATTGGTTTGCAAGTAGCGCTTGTGGATAGATGACTGTGCCTCTTCAAATTGCGATTGCGCTGAATCGGTACTGATGCTGCCGTTCACTTTGGCAATATCCGCTAATGCCTCATTTACTTCTGACAAATCTTTGAGGTTTTGCAGTTCCATTTTGTAAGTTTCTAAACGCTGGCGTTCGCGATTCAATTTATCCTTATTTGCTATCAAAATTTGTTCGGATTGAGCAACTTGTCCTGCTAATGTTGGCAGCAATTTTTCAAGGGCGATCGCTTTTCCCATCGCTAAACGTGCGGCTGCTTCATTGCCGTGATAATTAGCTAGAGTTGCCTGCTGTTCTAGTTGCATAAATTCTTGCTTTTTGCTGTCATATTTCTGTTTTGCTTGTTGATAACTTGCAGAAATTTTGGCAACAGATTCAGTTAACTGAAGCACCGACTGCTGCATGGATTTCAGCGATTCTTGGGCAACTTGCACCGCAATTTTGTTGTCAGCTTCAATGGGCAATCCCCACATCCAATTCCACACGGCTTTAAGTTTGTAACTAGCGCGATTGCCCAACAGCCCGTGAATTAATTTGAGTGCGGCCAGCGCCGCTATACCCAACACAATAAAAGCCGTCGGGTTGGGATTATTTTTCTGTGGTTTTTGTTGAGTCATTTTGCATTCTCCTTGATGAGTTTTCTCGGCAATTTTTGGTGTGAATCGAGCAAGTTATGTCGGCGAAAAATATAGTTATCCAGCAGCCTCATGTTTGTGTTTGGAGTGATAACCAGAGAACACTGACACCAAATTGAATCAATTTCAATTGAATACTGTTAACATAATCAAACAAGCTACGCTGAAAGTCAATTCATATAATTCATTGATTGATCTCATAAAAGTCATATTCAAAAAAAATGTTGCTATTAACCCTTGTACTTCTACAACAGGCTGTTGCGATACTGCTATGGTAAATTTATCTGTTTTTGTGCAACTATAAATGGCATAGTCTTGTACCTCTAATTTTCTTAACTGTAAAGTTGCAGCATTTAATTGCTGAGTTCCCAGTTGCAGATAGAATGTGGCTTGAGAGGACAAGTTTTGGGGGCGATCGGATTTCCGCTGAGTCCGAGAGCCTTAAGTTTAGTCAAAGATTGCAATGGTTTAATGTCGCTGATTTTATTGGTGCTGAGATTGAGTAAAGTCAGGTAAGTCAAGGATTGCAATGGTTTAATGTCGCTGATTAGATTGGTGCTGAGTTCGAGAAAAGTCAGTCTAGTCAAGGATTGTAAGGGCTGGATGTTGCTGATTAGATTGTTTATGAGTTCGAGATAATCCAGTTCAGTCAAGGATTGTAAGGGTTTGATGTCGCTGATTTTATTGTTGCTGAGGCAGAGATAAAACAGGTTAGTTAAGGGCTGCAAGGGTTTAATGTCACTGATTTTATTGTCCCTAATGACGAGCAAATTCAGGTTAGTCAAAGATTGCAATGGTTTAATGTCACTAATTTGATTGTTGTCGAGGGAGAGTTCAGTCAGGTTAGTCAAAGATTGCAAGGATTGAATATCGTTGATTTCATTTCGGCTGAGGTCGAGTTCAGTCAGTTTAGTCAAAGATTCCAAGGGTTTTATGTCGCTGATGTCATTGTTATCAAGGTCGAGTTTTGTGAGACTTGAAAGTTTCTGATTAGCCGCATCGCACTCAGTAGTCTTAGATTTCCGCAACAACACTTCAACAGTATGTTTAGCTTCAGGACTCAGAGAAGCTTTTTCGCGACACCAATCACCAAATGTTTTGTTTGCGGGTTGGGTTTCTGCTGCTAAAACCGAAAGTCCATTTCCACATGATCCTAGACCGATCGCACTAAAAGCAACTACCACCATCAACCTTGACAAATTCACGTATTTCTGTGTAACCATAAACGTCATAATTTTGCACCTCTAATTCTCTGAACAGCAAAATCTTAGACAAAAAGCTTTCAGAGAAGACAACCGTCCTCTCTACAAACTGCACAAATAAACTCAAATATCGTCAAGCAATTCACCAAACGCCCAATCAATATCAGTCTCAGCAACAGCCACAGATTGAGCAACTGGTGAATGATTAGGAGACTCCCGTGACTCCACCGAATGCACTTTTGCTACTGGTGATTCCGCTACAGGTTCCACAACAACAGACTTAGATTTCTTGACATTAATTACAGGTGATGCTGCTCCATTTTCTCCATTTTTACTGGTTTCATTCCGCAGCAACATTGCCATCAAACCGTCCAACAAACCCCCACTACCGCCATTACCATTCACTGCGACATCGGGAACAACGCGAACACTACCATCTGAGACAGCCTGCATCAGTTGCAGCAGCGTGTAACTCTGCGTACCGAGGGCGTTGACACCAACTTGATAAGCATCCGCTTTTGCCTGTCCCATCAGCCGAATCCCTTCTGCTTCACCGCTTGCGTGTTCGATCGCAGCAGTTGCGCTCAGTTGGGCAATTTTCACCCCTTGTTCCGCCGCCACCACCTGATTTTGAATGTTTGCGATCGCAGTTGCGCGCACCAATTCTTGACGCTGCGACTCTGAAATGCGCTGTACGTCGTAAGTTTTTTCTTGTTCCTGAGCAATTTTGCGATCGGTCAATGTTTGCATTAACTCTGCTGGCGGCGAAATCAAACCGATCAGGGTGTCCACAGCTTGCACATCATAGGCCCGCAGCGCTTGACGAACGTGTTCTGCGGCCTCTGCTTGGCGTTCGCTGCGCGCGATCAGAAAATCGAGTATTGTATATTCTTGAGAAGAATTGCGAAAATAATTGCCCACAATTGGACGCAGCACTTGGTCGATTAGATTTTGCATCGAACCTTGGCGCGAAATGACTCTCGGTGCATCCAAAGTACCGACATGAATGATCTGAAAAACTTCTAACTCAAACGTAAATCCGTCAAAAGAAAGCAATTTCAGAGCGCTTAACTTAGAGTCGTAGCCGTGTTCTCCGCTGAACCGGGATGTGAAGTTTAAAACTACATCCGTAGTGGGGACAAGTTCGACTTTCATCACTTTTGTATTGATGGGATGTTTGCCGGGGTAAAGCGGTTCGACCCACACACCTTTATCGCCTTTGTTGACGAGATTGCCGTGGGTAAAAGCGGCGCCGCTTACATCTTGGTGCGATTTTCCCACATAGGAAATTACTACGCCTACATAGCCGATCGGCACTTCCGTCATTTTTACCTGTTCAACTTGCACAAACCAGGGATTGAGGTTCCAAGAACCGGATAAAATCACCTGTTCTTGCAAGCCCCTGCGCCCCTTACCTTTGATGAAACATTGCGCTTTTTGGAAATTGTCGTGACCGGGAATTATCGGCCCGGCAATTTCACCTTCATCAATCGGAATCCCGTCTAGCACGTTCGCAATTCCCACGCGATCGGGAGCAAGTTTGTATAGTTGAAGTTGCGACGGCTGCATACCCTTTGCAGTGGCATTGGCAGAAGTAATCACCTCAAATACGGCCGTATTAATCCGATAAGTACCAGTGGTGATGATGGCTAGTTGCCGTCCTTTTTCTCCACCGTCGGTGAGAAACTTTCGAGCATTTTGAAAATTGTCGCAATCGACGACTTTGCCTAAAATGCGATCGGGAGGAATGGTGGCTCCGTCATTGGCAATAATTAAACCAATTTCATCTTGAGGAACGACAACAACAGGTTCTTTGCGAATGCTATATTGCCAGGGAAAATAACCAAAATGCCAGCCGGGAGGGAGGGTATCTGCTTGCAAACCTCCTTCGCCATCGAGAGCAATCAATCTACTGGATGGCAAATTTTTGCGGGAAAATTTCTTGGTAACAATTCCTACTTCTCGTTCGCCGATCGCGATCAGTCCCAAAATCCAGCCAATCTTAGGTAGGAAGATGAAAATTAGTACAATTCCTCCTACGGGATAAATCCAAATCGGAAGGCTAATTCCTTCAACTTGGGCTGGTTGAACTTCTTGGGATTGGGGTGGCGGCGGATTGGTTTGAGCAGAAGTTGGTGGCGCGATCGCTCCTGCTGCTGCGATCGTAGTTGCTACAGATACTGCTAGGGGTAGAAGTTTGCGAAGCCAACGTAATTTACTCATAGTTTTCAACCTGCTTTAAGCTCAAATGTACTGAAAACTTGTTAACTAGAATCAGTATTCAATAGATTTATTAGAAGGTCAATTCATTAAATTCATTAATTAAGTTCATAAAAGTCATATTTGGAATATATTTTTGTAGGGAGTGCGATCCACAGATTCAGTAAAAACCCGGTTTATGAAGGTTGTGATGCGTAACTATCGTTGATATTTTCTGATTAGCCACATCGCATTCAGTAGTCCCTGCTTTTTCCAAAAGGGCTTCTACAGTATGTCTAGCTTCTGGATTCAAAGAAGCATACTCGCGACATCAATCACCAAATGTTTTGTTTGTGGGTTGGGTTTCTGCTGCTAAAACTGAAAGTCCATTTCCAGATAATGCTACAGCGATGAGTGCACTACAAGTAAGTGCGCTCAACTTTGGTAAATTCATGTATTTTTGTCCAAGTATAAGTGTCATCATCTTGTACATCCCATTGTCTATAATGTCAAGTTTTAGCATTAACGAAAAGCTTTAAGAGAGAACGATCGTCCTCTCTATAAATTGCACAGATTAACTCAAACATTGTCAGATGGTAATTCACCAAATGTCGAATCAATATCAGTGAGAAACTAGGGAATGGGGGTGAAATCATAGCCGTAGGTGGAACGACTACCTTCGACCACTTTCACCAACTGCACAGGAGCATTACGATCGCCCGATGGCAGAAATGAGATCGTGCCAGAAGCTCCCGATGCAGTAAACAATGGACTGTGCAAGGTTGCCGAAACACCTTCACGAGTGGGATTTGGTTGCAAAGCTGTGCCGAGAGCTTGAGTCGCATCATAGGCAGTTGCGGTGCGCCAGTTAACATCGCCGCCCCAGAGTTGGCGCGATCGTTTTGCGAAGTTCTCCGACCCCGCAGCCAGAATGTGCCAAGGCACTGCTATGACCATGCCGCGTCCTTGCTCGCGGGTCACATCTAGGGTTTTGGGGCTGTAAACATCATCCCCACCGAGCACAGGTAAGCGATTATTATTGGCCTGGACAACCTGGAAAGCGCGATCGAGCGAATCCGTATTGCTGGCTAGCATAATCACTTCTGCTCCGAGCTGTTTAGCTTCTTCTAAACTTTTTTTGAGGCTGAGGCTCGAATCGGACAGATCGTATTCGCCGACAACTTGGCCGCCTTGGAGGGCGATCGCAGTGCTAAATTCCCCCTTAAGAGATTTACTGTATTCACTTTGGGAATTGAAATAAACAACCGCTTTTTTCAGCTTCAATGTTTGCAGCATATAGTCAGTCAGCGCCCTAGCTGAAACATAGTCGCTTGGTACTGTCCGCAACACATAGGGGCTTTTATTTGACAGTTGAACCGCTGTACTAATTGGAGAAATTGCGACCAGCTTGCCCTGGTTATAGATATCGGCAGTGGCTAGCGTCACACTACTGGCATAGTGTCCAACAACACCAAGAATACTTGACTCATTGACTAATGATTCAGCAATTTTTTGTGCGGTTTTATTATCGTTGTTGTCATTGGCAATTTCAACCATGAGTAACCGACCCTTGATACCGCCAGCCGCATTAATTTCCTGTTGAGCTTGAGCCACGCCTCTCAGAATTTCACGGGAGCCATTGATATCGGTACTCCCTGGAATAGAAACCGCAATTTTAAGTGGGTTGCGCGAGAATGCTTTGGCATTGTTGCTGTAAATCAAAGCTTCGGGATCGTTAGGCTTTTGTTGCAGCGATAGATCGAATAATGCTTGTGCACTTGCATAGTTGCCACTTGTAAACGCTTCTGCCGCTTGGAGTTTAGTAGGAGTGCCGTCTTTTGGAAAGAATAGAGTCTCCCCTTGGCTCATGGAATCTTTAACAGCATCAGTATTAATTTTGATCGAGTTGCTAGGCAATGAATTAAGGATTTTACCGCCCAAGCTAACTCCTCCAATTAAGAGTAGTGCTGCAATTATGTAGAAGATCGGGGGCGGGGAAAATTTTCCCTTGGTGGAATCAGATGTCATGAGTTGTTTCTCCTAGGATTGAATAACAGCATATTTCATGTGTTTGACACACACACAATCGCGTGATATATATAGCTGAATTAGCAATACTTACTACTGTATTTAATAAACTTAGAATATGCTGTATATTTCAATCTAGTCTTGCAATATACAGAAAATTCGTTTACTACAACAAGTATTCAACAGCTTTCTGTTAAAGTCAATTCATAAAAGTCATTCATTATGTTCATAAAAGTCATATATTCAGTTTTTGCCCCCCTTTTTGATTCTGCCGTTGAAACCGCTTCTACAGAAACGAAGTCGGCCTCCGCACACTAAGAGATAAAATTACTGGTTCCCAGCCTCTGCCTGGGAACCACTGGGGCTTCATGAATTTAGCTCTGAAATAACACACTTAATAAAGTTAAAACCGTGCAACCAAACACGGCTTCAAATGTATATCTTCTCGAAGGTTTGTAAGGGGAAGAATTCCAAACGCGCAATTCTCCATTAAAGCCGCGCGACGCTAAACTCAGCGATACTTGACGGTAGTTTTCCAAAGTTCGCTGAAGCAATTGCCCGATTAAAATGCTTAAACTCTGCATTCCCCGCTTCCAAGTGCGGTAGCCGCAGCGCGAGTTTTGTGCTATCCAAAGTTCATCGGCGATCGCCAATAAGCTAAAAATAAACCGATACATTAGTAATAGCAGTTCTGTGACTAACTCTGGACAGCGTAATTGTCTGAGAATTTGCAAGATTTCGGTAAATGGAACCGTTAAGAGGATGAAATACATACAGCTTGTCGATGCGAAGGCGCGGGCAAATAGCAAGCTCACTTGGTATATTCCGGTGCGGCTCACATACAGATAAAAACTGCCGATGCTAATGCCCCAACCTTGCCAAATATCCCACTGGATTGCAGGGATACGATCGCCCGCAGCCGCACCCAGCGCCAAAGCAGGCAAACTTGTCAGCAAAAACATCAACGGTAGCGACAGCAACCGCAAATACAGTTTCCCCGGAATACCCGCATAGACGACGATCCACACGGCCAACCAAAGGGCGATCGACAATTGGACGATCGCCCCAGAAACGAGAGACAGAATTAAAAGGGCGATCGCAAATGATAACTTGTGAGATGGCGGCAACCCGCGCAAGCGATTTGTATAAGCCAGACTATCAATCTGATGGTTCATTCCGACGATTTATTATCAGACTGCTGCCGAGATTGCGATCGGCCTTTATACAACCCAATGACGTACCCAACTACGCCAGCCCCCATCGCCGCTTGAGACGCAAACAATAGACTTGAAATTTCTCCGCTAGCCGGCTCAAACAAGTGATTGACCCAAGGTTTATAACCCGGTTGAATTTCCGTAATTGCTTTCTTAGCTTGGTCATCGGAACCGCCATATTCACCCCGCACAAAAACGAGAGGAAACGCTGCCATAACAATCACAGCGCCAGCCAAAAGCCAATTTTGCCGCGAAGTAGATTGGTAATTTTTTGTAGGTTTTTGATTCACGGCTTATGACTCCTGTCTCAATAATTTCAAAGTTTCCAACTCCGGCTTCCCGTAAGAATGCAGCCAATTCCAGACCAATAGAGTCAGCAATCCCTCACTAATGGCTAGGGGTACTTGAGTGATAGCAAAGATGCCAGCAAACTTGAGAAACGAAGCCATAAAACCGCCACTGGCTGCCGGAAAAGCTAATGCTAATTGAATCGAAGTCGTTACATAAGTTAGCAAATCTGCCAAAGCCGCAGCACCAAAAATTGCCGCCCGCTGGCTGCCAGTTCGCAACAGCAATTGATAGATAAAATACGCAGCGAAAGGGCCGACAATTGCCATCGAAAACATATTCGCTCCCAGCGTTGTCAACCCACCATGCGCTAACAGTAACGTTTGAAAAAACAGAACTAAAGCCCCCAGTACCGCCATCACCGAAGGGCCGAACAAAATTGCACCCAAACCCGTACCCGTCGGGTGAGAACAACTCCCCGTTACCGAGGGAATTTTTAAAGCAGAAAGCACAAAAGTAAACGCACCCGCCAAAGCAAGCAATAGTTTAAGTTCCGGGTGTTCTTTTGTAATGCGAGTAATTGAACGCAAACCTACTGCAAAAAAAGGCAACGCCACCATCCACCAAAATGCAGCCCATTGCACCGGCAAAAAACCTTCCGAAATGTGCATAGCTGCGGCGGGCGTTGCCGATCCCAGGACAATATAACAACTCAAGCCAGCCATCAATCCCAAGCTGACCAATTTCCGATTTCTGGTCTTCACGCTGAACCTCGCAGATGAGACTATGTAAACTAACACATCGGCGGGCATCCTGACTCAGAAAGCGACATGACTCTCATTACAGTTGCGGGACAGCGCCGGACTTGCACCGAACTTTCCCCGTTTCCTCTAACGGCTGCTCCCCATTAGAACCGACTCGTTAGACATAGTTTAGTCGATCGTGTAAGTCTCAGCAAATCTTTTACAAAAATTACTTCAGATTAACTAAGTCAAAATTACCTATCATCTTCTCTTCTCTTCCTTCGCTTCTTCGCGGTTCGTTCAATAAATACTATCGCTCAACAAATCAACGGTATAATATTAGTGAGTTTTGAGGAAAGCCGCAATGTTACAGTACAACTTGCCGAGGAACTTGCCCTCCGCCGATGAACTACCAGACTCGGATGAAACGCCTGTGGATAACGAACTGCAAGAGCTAATACCAGGGTTGTTAAAAGCAATATTGCTCCTACTTTGGTCAGAACGCATGGACTGGTTTTTTGGCATAGATATGGGTATTTATCATCACCCTGACGAACCACCCATTGTCCCCGATGCTTTCTTAAGTTTAGGAGTAGAACGATTTTACGACGAAGAATTGCGCCCCAGTTACGTGCTGTGGGATGAAAATGTCATGCCACTTTTCGTGCTAGAAGTTGTTTCCCCAACTTATCGCAAGGAATACAGCACCAAGTTGGAGACTTATCAAGCTTTAGGCGTACTTTATTACGTCATTTATTCTTCCCGCCGCCGTCGTAAACCTCATTTGGAAGTACACAAGTTAGTCAATGGGAAGTACGAGTTACAGTCAGGAAATCCAGTTTGGATGCCAGAGATTAGTTTGGGGATTGGTTGTGAAAGGGGAAGTTATTCTGGGGTGACAAGGGAGTGGTTGTATTGGTATGATGCCGATGGAAAACGTTATCTGACTCCTGAAGAACAGGTGAAAGAATCCACGCAGCGCGCCCAACAGGAATCGCAGCGCGCCCAACAGGAATCGCAGCGCGCCCAACAAGAAGCCCAGCGCGCCCAACAGGAAGCCCAGCGCGCCGATCGATTAGCTGAACGTTCCGATCGACTAGCTCAGCGATTGCGGGAGTTGGGGATAGATCCTGATAATTTGAGCTGATGACAATCAAGAGTACCAGACTGACGGACTCTGGACGCTCAGAAACCGGGTTTTTCAACCGAGATCGATCGTCCTCAACGAAAGATTTTCAGGAAAAAACCCGGTTTCTGCATCCAGGAATGTGTGAATATTATTTATCGCAAAAATCAGGAAAAATGGGGCTAGATTTGGGAAAAACAGAGAGTTTGACGGCAAACATTGAGATTTAGCTCGAAAACATGAAAATCAGGAGAGGTTATTAAATAATGGTCATGGATGTGCGTTCTTACGATGTCATCTGTTTTGGTGATGAAGTTCCAGGAGTTCTAGCTGTTGTCTCTGCCTCCAGAGAATATCTTCGCCGCACAAAGCGTTATCCGCGAATTCTGCTGATGTCTAAAGGAAGCTTGCAAGAAGGAATTGGCGGGCATTTGGTAAGAGGTGGCCTTGCTTATTTAGATAGAAGTCAGATTAGTGAACAACTTCAACAATCTTTAAAGTTAGATACCTTTGGTTCACCGGCGACAATCTATAAAGAATTTTTACAAAAATCCGGCGTTAAGGCAATTGCACTTGACCCCCGCAAAGCCAGTGCAGCGCTGAAAGAAATGCTGGTACAAGCTGGGGCAGATCTCCTCAGCAAAGTAGAAATTAAATCAGTCAGTAAAGAAGGCCAAAAAATTGCCAGTATAACCACCTCTCAAGGCGTAGTTTATGCCGGCAAGCAATTTATTGATGCCACTGTCAATGCCGAATTAGCTCAAGCTGCCGGTGTGAGAAAGCTGAAGGGATTTGAAACATTCGGTCTGCCTAACTCAGAACTTCCAGTCACCCTCGTTTTTGAAACCCAAGGACTCAGTGCAAGAGCCCTGAAAGAATTCGATTATATTTATCTAAAACGCTTCACCAACCTGGCCGATGCAGAGAGTCAAAAATTTTTGCTGTACGCTGCCGACAAGGATGCCAAACTAGCAGAAGAACTCCGGCGGGAAATGAAAGATACTCAAGGCAATCTCAAAACTCTGTGGGCGGGTAACGATTACATCGATGTACGCTCGCCGGCTCTGTCTGTAGCTTACCACTCCTTTAGAGGAATAAAACTATCTTTTTCTGAAAGCGGCACAATTTTAGATGAGGGAAATATAGCCGTACTTCCAAATGATAGACTTTCGTGGAATGCGCTTTTATTTGCCGTCACCGCCAGCGAAGCGGAAGCCTTAGCTAGAAGCGGGAGCAAACCTACGGCTAATATGCAAAGAGAGATGTTATTTGTTACAACTTGGCTGAGGAGTTTGGGCGCTACTTCTGTTACTTATGCCTCAGAACTTTATATCAGACACGCCGGCAATGTGACGGGAGTTGTAGAACCTTTAACCGGCGCACAAATGCTGTTAGGTGGCGTACCTGCTAATGAAGCCCTGGCAACATTTAGCTATCATTTTGATGTACGCGGAGGCATCCCGGGTATTGGCGAGAAAGCAAACAGTCTAGGATGGTTTAAAAGTCTGAGTTTTAAACACCCTATCTTTAATATTGGCATCCGCCACGCATTGATTAAAAACGTTCCTAACCTGGCAGTGGTCAGTCCCTGTTCTGGATTTGAAGGGTTTGCTTGTTCTGTCGGCAGAATTGTGGAATTCAACGCTGCAGTTGGTCAAGGTGTGGGTATCGCTGCGGTTAATGCCATTCTAAATAACAAAAATCTAGCCGATGTATCTAACCGAGAAGTGAGACAAGTTCTCGCCCAAACAGGTCAGTTACCTAAAATTTTTGGAACTCCAAATAATGGTGAGGCAATGCTATTAGCGCAATTCGAGACTCTTGCCAGTTCGGATGCTATTGCGTAATATTCATTTCAATAAGCAATGCAATAGTAGGTTTGGCCAGTGGAACGAAACCCTACACAAAAGTTTTTAGCCAGAAATGAATGAAATTGGTATTAGTATCAAATCCGGTAGCATCGTAATTAATATTACCCACAGCTTTCGAGACGGCGCCGTGCGGTTTCCCTACAATTAATCCGGGTAGGGAAACTGCACTGCCCTGTCCTCTATATTATCTCGCTCGTGCAACCGGAAACGATATAACATTATGTCCCCTCGAACGACAACAATCACGTTGGTTTGTAGTGAGGAATTTAATCCTCATAAAATTCTGATCACTTCCGCCGTCACTACAAACCTATAACGGTGATTTTACCGGAAATTATATAATACCTCGATCGCCTGCACCGAATTATTGTGCTGCGCGGCACTAATCGGTTAAACAACTGTTTAACTTGAGACTTCACTAGATTTTTCCAGCTTGGTTTCCCGCACAAACAAGAAAAGCGGGAAAGCACATGAAAACGAAACAAGCACACCCAGAATTATGTACAGCCCTACAAAACTTATATCCAATCGTTTCGACTCAGCGTACATCCAAGTGCTTCCTGCTACAGTTGCGATAAACAAATCTAAACTTACCGATTTCGCAGCAAGATTAGCCGAACTCTCGTTTATAAAGTCGAGCAAGCCCGCATTGCTAAAAAACTGCAGGTTATAGTACCAAGGCAGCACAAGCCCCAGAATGGCTAGGATGAGATAAATGATTCGCTTAACGCTCATAATTACCCTACCTGTTCGTCATCAACTGTATTAGCCTACTCGTTAACAACCAATCCTTACTTCTTCTTCGGGCAGTTCGGATGAATGCCCCCCTGCAAACAAATGTAAGCAATTTGACTTTTATCTAAATTCTTAGCCTCCGCAAAATCAACTCCTAGGAATCGACCGGATTTACTACCAGTCGGATTTTGAATAAATTGATCCGACGCTGTTTTCCCCAGAAACACAGCGCCTTTAAAATTCGCTCCAGCTAAATTCGCGCCCCTAAAATCAACCGAACTCACCTCCGCATTCCGAAAATTGGCATCTTGCAACCGAGCATCTTTTAAATTGACGTTGGCGAGTTTAGTCGAAGTCAAATCTGCTTTTTGTAAGTTTGCGCCGCCCAAATCAGCACCGGACAAATCAGCACCTTGCCATTCCGATTTAGACAAATTTGTCAAGGACAACTGAGCGCCTTGAGCCTTCACTTTGGCCAAACGCGAACCAGACAAATCTGCTCCCGACAAATTCGCGCTTCCTATATCTGCCCCGGTAAAACTGGCATTTTTTAACTGCGCTTCCTGTAAATTTGCTCCTATTAAAATAGCACTGCTGAAATTAGCTGAATTCAAATTGCCGTTTGACAAATTAGCTTTGTTCATGACAGCGCGCACAAAAGTAGTCCGGTTCATGACAGCACTGTTCAAAGACGCCCCGGTCAAATTTACTCCTTCCAAATTAGCGCCGCTCAAGTCAGAAATCCAATCGTCAAATGTACCCGGACGCCTGTCTTCGCCGGTGCCGTAAAAGCGAGCTCCCTGCAAGCTGGCATTGGTTAAATTGGCATTTCTCAACTTAATTCCCGACAAGTCAACTTTGTTTAAAACTAAAGTAAACTGAGACGGGCCGGCAGGACTTTGAGCTAAATCCGTGCGACTGAGATCGACACTGTTGAGCTGGCTGCTATACACTGTGAGAATTTTGCCGATCGCCCTTTGTACTGTTCGCTGGCGGGCGGCCGCTAACTCGCGTTCCGGGGCCTTGCCGCCAAAGCGCAGGGAATCGAGATCGTTGCTGAGGGCTTGATTCAACCGCTGCAACTCAGGCAAAGCTTTCGGCCCGCTACTGACTAAAGCTTGCTGGATCGCGTCCAACATGGCGCGGTTGTCTTCTTGAGCTAGCAAATCCGCTAGCAGGGGTACGGCGCGGGAGTCTTCCACCGCCCCCAAAGCCAAAATGGCCGATCGCCTGCCCGATGCCCCGCTAGCCGATGTGGGAGACAATTTGCTAACTAAAGCTACAAATAATTCGTCGTTCCGCTGCCGGGAATCCCGCATATTTGCTTGACTTTGAGTGTAGATGAGAGTGCCGACAAACAAAGTTAAAATCAATCCCGCGCTGCCGACGGTAACTATTACTAAAGTTGTGCCTGGGTGTTGGCGCATCCAATTCCACAAACTGGCATTTGTTTTCAGGCTGCTTTGCGGAGTCACAACCAAAGCCGCAATCTGCGCGTCTTCCTCAGTCCAATCTTGAGTCGGGACAGGATCGGCAGACACTTGATTCGATCGAGCATTGACCACCAAAGTATTCGCGAGGCGATCGTGTCCCGCTTGCCGTTTGTAGCGCCATGCAAAAGCCCCGTCTGCGAGCACTGCCAAGCCGCTGAGCCCCCCTAAAATCAGCAAATCTGGAAACGCACCGCTCAAGCGCCAAATGCCGTAAGCGACGCCCAGAGGCACTCCCCAGCGCCCCAAACTTTCGCGAATTAGCACTGGCCCAAAACCCGGAGGAGTACCCGACGCTGTGACAACTTTGACCCCGAACCAGCGTTTGGGGATAGTTTGACCGGTTCTGGCTAGCAAAAACAGTTGCCACCCCGCTAAAACTGCCGGTGCCAGCAGCGCCCCTGACCAGAATAGATTAGTTAGGGGTGCGACTCTGGGGCTGCGATCGCGCACGGGTATGCCCAAGGTACGGGCGACGGTTTCGGATGCTGCTGCTACTGAGGAATTGAGCGGCACGGTTTGAGATTCCCTGTTGACCAATGCCCCGATACTGAAGGGAACGAGGGCGCTGGCCGCAATTAACGAAATTTCCACTGCCCAAGCGCCGCACCTGCGAACCAGCAGTGGCATTTGCTTGGATTGTGTTTGCCAAGACGGATCGGGTTGATTGATGCCGGTGGGCGCGGTGGGGTTAGCCATATTTAGAAATTCCTATTATTTGTCGTTAGTATTTGAGGACTCGGGGGAAATTGCCAATTTATACGCTATGTAGATTAGCACTCCCAGAACGGCAAGAGTCATCAGCGATGAAATTAGCTGTACGACGCTATTGAAGACTGTCAGGACAATTATCGCTCCGACGGCAAAGGCTGCCACCTGCCCGGGTTTGGGGAGTCTTTGAAACTTGTCCAATAATTGATTGTAGAAGGTTCCGACGGCTTGATAGCTGTCTGAATTTTGTGTGATGAGCGGCGATCGTTCTACTTTAGCTTTTAGTTCTCCGAACGCTTGCTGCCAATTGAAGTTATTTTGAGGATTCATAAAAAAATTCCGAAGTTATTTTAGATTAATGTGTTTGGAACAGCCGTTATCCCCTACCGTCAAAGAACTAGAACCAAATGTCATTGTGTGAGGAAACATGAAGATCAATTATCCGGGCGATCGCGGCAAACTGTGGTTTAGCCCGATCGTGACCGTAGCCTTGGCAATGATTTTAGCGGATGCCGGTGCCCTTCGGAGCCAACCGCTACAAATTGCTCCGGGATTTCCCGAACCGCTGGGAGTTTCTGGAGTTTCCGGCGGCCCGAACAATAGCGGCGACTGCGGTTTTGTCTCCCAAGGACCGAACCACGTCATCGAAGTAACGCAGGATTTGCCTTACTGGCGGATTGCAGTACAAACCGCTGGAGCTCCAAGTTTGATGATTCAGGGGCCGAGGGGGCGTTTCTGCGTCCTGCCGCCGAATGCTGCTGCGGGGAATGTAGAATTTTCCGGTTATGGGGACAAGGGGACTTATGTTATTTTTGTGGGCGATCGATCTCAAGGTCAACACCCTTACTCTCTCTCTATTTCCCAAAAGCGAAATTAAAAATACAACGGAATTAGGAGGCTGGCTGTCACAAAATTGGCTTTTTTGCGATCGTAAATAAGCCGGAGTTCTGACAGCAAGTGCGGGGAAGCGGTCTATTTCTACGTTAATTTTGCGGAGAATAAAAACCGTAACTTCCTCATAAGCGCCATTTGGGTTCCTCTCAACTATTACTCCATTGCGTAGCTCGGAAGGTCTTTTTTCATCTCCTGGATACCCTTCTACAAACTCTTCAAATGTTATCTATTTGACTAGGGTTTGACTCTTGAAAAATTATCCATTCATATAACCCTCAATAGTTCGGAGCGAAGACTTTAGTCCTCGAATAGAGTCAATAAAAACTCAATTTTTTATTACTACAAACAAAGTTTTTAATAGTAATTAACAGAACATGATATCACATATTAATTAGGTAGGTGTAATAAGGTCAGCTATAACCCCGAGTTCTTGAACAAGGGGGGGTTCTGAGTCTGATGTTTTAATTTTTTGCTGCGTGTAAAGTTCCCTAAACTTGCGCTGCTGCTCGTTGTGATCTACGATCGGAGAGGGATAATGAAGAAGTCGGCGTTCTAAAGACGAAAGATTTCCTGTTAGCAAAACTTTAGTATCAACGCGGCGCAATTCTGGAACCCAGTGCCGAATATATTCCCCTTCCGGGTCGAATTTTTGAGCTTGAGTCGCCGGATTGAATATTCGCAAAGGTTTCGGGTCCATACCGCTCGATGCGCTCCACTGCCAGCCGCCGTTATTAGCACAAAGATCGCCGTCTATCAATTTTTGCATGAAGTATTTTTCACCCCACTGCCAGTTAATAATTAAATCTTTGGTGAGGAAACTGGCGACTATCATGCGGCAGCGATTGTGCATCCAACCTGTCTGATTTAACTGCCGCATTGCCGCATCAATAATCGGATAGCCAGTTTTGCCTCGACACCAAGCTTGAAAAAGCTTTTCATCGTTGTCCCAAGGAAAGTCTTTGAAGGCTGGACGGTAGGGGCCGTCTGCTAATTCTGGGAAGTTATACATGGCGTGTTGGTAAAATTCCCGCCACGCTATTTCCTGTTGCCAAGTCCGGATGCTTGTGTACGCTTCTTCGCTGTGGCAAGCGTCCATTACTATCTGGGTAGCTTGCCAAACCGTGCGGATGCCAATGGCACCAAATTTGAGGGCGGCGCTGAGTTGGGATGTACCGTTAATTGCGGGGGAATTGCGCTGTCCTTGATATTGGTAAATTGCCCGATCGCAAAATTCTTCTAATTTTTGTTGCGCTGCATCTTCTCCGGGTTCTATTACTAATGGATTTTCCCAAATAAACCCCAAACTAGAAGCAGTTGGCACTGTTTCCATTGCACCTGCTTCGTTTGCGAGTTCTTGTTCTTCTGCCGTTAATCCGGTCATTAATTCCAGATAAGTTATCGGCAGTGTCTCTACTGGTTGGGCTTTCGGTTTACTGTTCCATTTTTTCCAAAATGGTGTATAAATTGTGTAGGGAGTCTTTGTACCGCTGCGAATTTCATCTGGGGCGTGCAGGACTTGATCCCAGAAATTTTGAACTTTAATTCCTGCTTGTTGGAGGGCGTTTAATACAGACCGATCGCGCTGTTTCGCGTAGGGTTCTACATCCCAGTTCCAAAATACTGCTTTGGCATTTATCGCTATTGCTAGTTTCGGTATTCCTAGACTCGGGTCATCTTGAATTATCAGCAATTGGCTGCCTACTTCCCTGTAACGCGAGGAGAGTTTTTGCAAGCAGCCGATCATGTATGTGACTCTTGCTGGGGCTACGTCATCCCGATTTAGGATATTGCGATCCAGACAAAAAATCCCGACTACTTTCGGGCTTTGCTGGCGCGCTGCTGCCAGTCCGATATTGTCAGAAATACGCAAGTCGCGGCGGTGCCAAAATAAAATTAGATCGGACATTCGATTTTAGATTTTAGATTTTAGATTTTCCAGTCCTGGACACACGCGGGGTCAAAAACCCGGTTTCTAAGTTAAGATTTATCGCTTTGATGCACGATTTTTATAAGAAACCGGGTTTTTTTCGTCAGTTCTATTTAAGTCAAAAATGGACGGGCTAAGAAAAAGCTAGAAATTGATTTCGCGTCAATTGGTTCCCCAGCTAAAATAGCCTTTTCTAATTCTTCAGGGGTGAATAAAACTGTTTCAAGGTCTTCATCATCGTCTTGTGCGGGCGGCTTTTCCAGTTTTTCCAAATCTTGGGCTAAAAAAGCATAAATGATTTCGTCGGAATAACCGGGGGCGAGAAAAAATTGCCCTAATTTCTGCCATTTTCCGGCCCGATATCCGGTTTCTTCTTCGATTTCGCGCTTAATAGTTTCGGCGGGGCTTTCATTGATTTCGACTGTACCTGCGGGAAATTCTAAAATTCGCCCTTTTGTGGCAAAGCGGTATTGTCGCACCAAGACGAGTTTACCTTCGGGTGTGACGGGAACTGCAAGTGCTCCGCCCGGGTGGCGAATACATTCCCACTCGCCTTCGGAACCGTTGGGAAGACGGAGGGTGGCTACGTCAAAGTTAAATTTGCGCCCCTGGTAAAATAGGCGTTGTTTGAGGAGTTGGGGTAGTTCTTGACCGATCGACATAAGCGAGAAGCGAATAATGTTTGAGTGCACCGATTTAAGACATCATAGGCGATCTCATACGATTTTAGATTTTAGATTTGAGATTTTAGGTTGGGAATGACTGATAACTATCACAGTTTGGGCTTACCTACGGTTGCATTTTTTTTTACTGGTACGATGCGTGAATTTTGCTCCATTTTTACAATGGCAATTTTTGCACTCCGGAACATTCTGCGGTTTGCAGGAGTTGGACGATCGCACTTTTCGTCACCGGATGCACCCAATCCGGGGCAATTTCTGCTAAAGGTACTAATACAAAAGCTCTTTCGGTCATCCGGGGATGAGGTAGAGTCAGTGTCGGAGTTTCTAAGATTAAATCGTCATACAGCAGCAAATCTAGGTCGAGGGTTCTTGGCCCCCATTTTTCTCGGCGAATTCGATTAAATTTTATCTCGATTTCTAATAATTTTGCTAGCAATTGTTCGGGTTCTAGTGCAACTTCTAAGATGGCGCAGGCGTTGATATAATCGGGTTGCGGCGGCCCTACGGGGGCGGTTTGATACCAGCTTGAATGAGATTTTACGGCTATTCCTGGGGTGTTATTGAGGGTTACGATCGCGCTTTTGAGCGTGGCGAGGGAGTCGCCTAAGTTGCTACCGAGGGCGATCGCACATTTTGTTGATTTCATAAATAAGAAGAAGGAAGAGGGAAGAGGGAAGAAGGAAGAGGGAAGAGGCAAAAGGGAAGACTAAGGCGGGGCGCGTTTATCCATATCCTTGGATAGCTAAAAAGATTTCGGGTTAAGCCCGGCCATACAAGTTGTATTTTTGCAAAAATCCCCCCCTAAAGCCTGCATTTTTGGCGCATTCTAATAACACAAAATATTATTTTAATTTAAGCTTAATCTTCTGTTAATTTTTATTAATTATTATTGACAAGTGTTAGTATTGAGTTTCAAACCTAATGAATTTGTACCTACGCTTATTGTCGGCCGTCATTCTAGCAATTATCAGTTTAACAGCAAGTATATCGATAGCTTTGGCTGAAACCAAAGAGCGCTACCTTACCTTAGATTCGGACGGCAGTCAATCTTTTGCGAATTTAGTGCAGCAGGCGGAAGATTTAGCAAAAGAGTCGATCGCCCGCGAGTTTCAAGAAAATCCGGCATTAACAGAAGTTACAATCATCATTACAGCCGATCGCAGCCGACAAAGGGTTCCTGTTTTGCGATCGAGAGTATCGCGCCCCGACTGGCAGAAAGATGCGAGAATCGAACAGTGGACTAGATATTTTGCGGATGCTAAATTGCTCTTGGGATTCAGAGATGGCAATATCTCGCCCGCAAATTCTGGGTTTTCGCAAGTGATTAATGTACCTGCGCCCAGTCGATCGACATCCCGAGAAAATGATCCGGGTTTTCGAGATGATTAAAATATTGGTAATAAGGAACTTTTGCTGAGCCTACTTGTACGCTGGCAAAGCCGAAGTAGCCAAAGCATTGGGCATTGGGAATTAGTAACAAACAACCAATAACCAACCGCACGACACGGAAATCACGGATACACGGATGGCTATTTTTTCCTAAATATCTCTCTCATACTATAGCAATCCTTGCAGCACTCGTATTTTTTTTACCCCACCCCAACCCTCCCCTTATCAAGGGGAGGGAGTAAGAAATTCACAAAGGATTTAGGATTACTATAATTAGCAAATTTTAACTTTTTGTTAACCTAAATATCTGGCAATTTTAATTAACCTTCAGGTTAACTTTCCTTAATTTAAAAGTGATAAACTTTCATACGGAATCATCAGATTAGGGATGTTGGTTTGAAAAGGAATTTATGTCTAAAATAACTCGCCGACAACTGCTAATTTTCTTCGGCAGCAGTGCAGCTACCACTGTGCTTGCCCCTCAATTAACTCAAAAACTGTTCAGCATCAATTCCAGCGCTGCTGAAGCTGTAGTTCCGACATCTTTCACTCCGTTAAGACTTCCCCACCCGCTGCCGATTTATCGAGAACTGCCCAGCTTCATGGCGATGGCGCCGGGGGGACAGGGAACGGTTATGGCTGCCTCGCAGGATACTAGATTAACGAGTTACAGCGTTGTTGACGATGTGGTTGTGCCGCCGGAATACGAACGTTACGTGATTCTCCGCTGGGGCGATCGAGTTTTCCCCAATCCTGCCGACTATTTCGGCTACAACAACGACTACACAGGCTTTGTAGGCCTTCGTGGCAGCAATGACGACGGTTATCTCTGGGTTAACCACGAGTACGTATCCTTCCCGATGTCGAAACAGGCACCCGATACCCCGTCAGATTTGGCATCATTCCCAGCAACGGATCGCGCCGTCCTCGGTCTAGACTTATCTGTAAAAAATCGCGCGACCCTCGGCGAATTTTTGTACAATATGGGTGGTTCCATCGTCCGCATCACCAAACAAGCCAACGGCAGATTTGGGGCGATCGCCGGCGACTCCCTCAACCGCCGTATCCACGGACTGTCCGGCCTCGGAATCAACAGCCAGCGTTCCGACACATACAAAGATGTCACCTCCTGGGGAAGCAGACAAGGCGACGACAACTACCTCATCGGCACGGGTCCTGCAGCTACCCAAGTCTTCGCGCAAGTCAACACCGACGGACTCGGCAACCGGATAATCGGTACAGCCTACAACTGTTCCGGTGGCACAAGCCCTTGGGGCACAATCCTCTCAGCCGAAGAAAATTTCCAAGGTAGCGAAGATTTTTTCGTGGGAGTTCAGGAAAACATCAAACCCAACGGCGGCCAAACGGGCTACCCCAAGGGTACTATCGGCGAGGAATTCGGCTTAGTCGGCGAAAAATACGGCTGGATGGTAGAAGTCGATCCCCTAGATCCGAGTTTCCGCCCGCGCAAACACACTTGGTTGGGCCGCTTCCGCCACGAAAACGTCGCGATTCGTGCCGAAGCCGGTCGCAGATTAGTAGTGTACATGGGAGACGATCGGCGCGGCGGACACACCTGGAAATTTGTCAGCAACGGTAGTGTCACAAATCCCGCAGATAAAACCAACAGCCGCTTGTTTGAAGACGGCATTTTGTACGTCGCCCAATACAACCGCAACGGTACTGGAAGATGGCTGCCACTAACTATAAATAGCCAGACAAATCCAGTGCGTCCTTCTCAAGTTGGCGAGGCGGAATTAGCAAGTTTTGGCAAAGCTCAAAGAGATGCCGCTACTCGCTTCCCCAAACGCGCAGGAATTGCTGGTCAAACCGAAGACGGCGGTTCTTTTGTAGTAGATACAACCAATGAAGCAACAGCACTTCCGGGCTACCAAAATAAAACTCTGGCTAATTTCTACAGCAGCCAAGGCGCGGTTTTAGTTGATGCTTTTTTAGCTGCTAATTTGATTGGTGGCACTCCGACGGCGCGGCCGGAAGATTTGGAAGTTAATCCTACTACTAAGGAAGTTTTTATTGCCTATACTGACGGCGCACCGGGAAGCGACGGCTATCCAGATTCTCGCATTTTTAATGTTGCTAAATACGGTAGCGCAGTCAACAGCAATCAGCAGTCGGGAGCAATTTACAAAATAATTGAAGACAGTCCTGATGGTGCGGGTTTGACGTTCCGCTGGCAGCGTTTGGCTCAAGGTGGAGAAGCCGGTGCGGCAGATGGGGCGGGATTTGCTAATGTAGACAATTTGGCTTTTGACCCTCAAGGCAATGTTTGGGGCGTGACTGATATGTCTACGAGTACGCACAACGGTTTTGATGTCGGTGCGAGTGGAGAGCCAACGACGATCGACCATAAAAAGACTGGAAATGTGTCAGATATTACTGGTGTTTTCGGCAACAATTTTCTGTTTTACATTCCGACTTCCGGCCCGAATGCAGGAACAGTAATTCCGTTTGCTTACGGCCCGAACCGATGCGAATTGACAGGGCCGACTTTTTTGGGAGATACGCTGTTGCTTTCGGTGCAGCATCCGGGGGAAGATTGCCCCATCGATGACGGTACTGTACTCAGTCGGCCAATTGAAATGTTGGATTTGAACGGTGCTGTTTTTAATCAGACTCGTAGTGTTTCTCGCGGCAGTTTGTGGCCGAGTAATATCTCGAATGATTCGCGCCGATCGCCGATGCCGTCGGTGGTTGGGATTCGCCGCGTGCGATCGACTCCAACGGGTCAGTTTGTTTAAATTTTACATTTTGCACCATTCTCAAGAACAGGCAAGATGCCTGTTCCACAAAGAGTGAATTTTCTTGTGGAACAGGCATCTTGCCTGTTCTTAAAAAGCTTATTGAGAATAGTGCAACATCTAAGTTTAAATTTGACTGACCCATCGGGGCCCAGAAACTGGGTTTTTTACGAATCTGGAGTAAGATTAAATGAACCGCGAAGGCGCTAAGGACGCGAAGAAAGAGAAAGAAGAAGATACTGTTCTTTATTCGCGCTCTAGCGCCTTCGCGGTTCGTTCAAATAATTAAAAAAATCCCTAAGATAATTAATATCAAATCCCTTAATAGCGGAATTTTTAAGAAAATTGTACTTGGCGATACAAATCGGCGATCGCAATTTCTAGATTCACCGATTCAAGTTGCAAGGAATCGCCCAAACCATACTCGGAGAGAACCCATTGCCCCTGTTGATTGCGCCTAAATATCTCTACTCCTGGCTGTTCAACTTGCACCAAGACATACTCTTGCAGTGTTGAAAATTGGCGGTATTTAGCAAATTTAATGCCGCGATCTGCTGCTTCTGTGGAAGGCGATAAAACTTCGATAATTAAGGAAGGAAATTGCACTAATTGCGGATCGTTATCATGCTCATCACAAGTTACTACAACATCAGGATAAAAATACTTTTGTCCTGGTTCCACTTGGACTTTTACATCCGCGATGTACACCTCGCAAGGGCGATCTACAAGGGCATCATCTAGGATTCTGAAGAAATTTCCTGAAATTCGATTGTGATTGCGGGTGCTGCCACTCATGGCGACGACTTCGCCATCCCAATACTCGTAGCGTTCCTCTTGGGTGGGTTCCCAAGCCAGGTATTCTTCTGCACTCATCGATGGGCGATCGGGTAAGGCAACCATAATGCGATCGAGAATGAAGTATGTTTCTAGGATAGCTCGAACCTACCCGTTTAAACAACAACAAACTGTAAATGTACTTTTGAGTAATTATCTAAAACAAGCTGATGATTTGTCGATCGCAATTACAGAAAATGGCAAGCAGATCGCAGTATGCGATTAGCAAAAATGCAGGGCGAGCGACCTATTTTGGTTGAGTAATTTTGCTGTTTACCGACCTATTCGCCACTTTTTTGCAGGCAAAAGTAAATTTCCCGTTAGATATAGCACTTATTTCATGGGTCAACCATTCTATTTCTGGAGGGGTTGCGTGAGAAATACTCATAATCTCATAATATTTTTCATTATACACGTAAGTTAACCTTGAATCCCGAATATACATACTCCCTTCCATCATAGATTTTTTCTGGGTAGGAGCAACCTGATAGTGATACCAAGGCAACAGGTGAGTTACAGAAATCTGTCGGCCATCGATCTTGATTCTAGTCCCTCTGCAAAAAGTTGCGAAACCTTCCCAAAATAAAAACCAACCAATGATTAAGCCAATAATCCAAGAAGTTGGTAAACACAGCAGAAATACAAAAATGAATAAAAAAGCATCATGACTAACGGCTGTTAGCAAGGTAAAAGGATATAAAAAAACCCCCAAGACAAACAACGTTCCTATTAATATCCAGTATAAGTTCCAAAAAGTCAACTTTTTGGGCGGAATTACAACCTCTAGATTCTCCCCATTTTTTTTCAGTTCAATCCTACTCCCAAAAGGTTTTTGTCTAACCATCGAGATATCAGTTGGCTGGCGGGGATTTGCCAAAGCTTCCAGTGCCTCTTTTGCAGATGCGAGGCGGCGGTTCAAACTCGGTTGTGTCATCCACTTCAGCCAAGCAACTAAATCTGGATTGAGATTGACTGTTGACTCAAATTGAATTTGCAAATTACCTTGGGATAACTCGGCTGGATGCCTGCCCGTTACTAAATAAATTAACGTCGCACCCAAACTGTAAATATCGGAAGCGGGAACATTTCGCCCTCCAAATTGTTCGGGCGGCATATATCCGTAAGTGCCGACAACAGTAATCGTACCGCCTTTTCTAGCTGCTAGTGTCTGTACGGAACCAAAATCAACTAAATAAACATCACCGACACTATTGCCAGATCTGTTTGCCAGTAAAATATTACTCGGCTTGATATCTCGGTGAATGACTGGCGGCTGTTGCCCGTGGAGGTAACGCAAAATTTTCAGTAATGCTTTAGCCAGTTGCTTGATTTCTGCTTCGCTAAAAGTTCGCCCGCTTTTTAACCATTCCTCTAACGATTTGGCTGGGATATAGTTTTGTACCAAGGCAAATCCTTTACCCGTTGGCACATCCACATCAAAGTAATCCAAATAGCGGGGAATTGCCGGATGAGAAAGCAGTTGTAAAGTTTGCGCTTCTCTTTCAAATAGTTTCAAGTCATCCCAGCAAACATCTTCCCCAAAAATCAGTAACTTAATCGCTACTAACTCTTGGGTTTGCAAGTCACGCGCCAGCAAAGTGCGCCTTCCCGCATTTTTACTTAGCTGTTTCTGGATGACATAACGCTCTTTTAAAATTTTACTTGCCATTTGTAATCCTAAGAGAGAAAAGTGCTTGTTAATTTTAGCGAACGTCCATATTCGATTGACTAATAGGCAAATCTAACCATTCGCTGAGTTCTCCTGCTATCCAATCAATCTCGGCATCGCTGAGATGCCTGGTAATCAGTTTGTATTCCTGCGTTCCCGCCCAAATCTGAATGTCGCGAGGTCTGCGCGAGTATGTATTGAAACTATCTATAAGTTGTAATTTACAGATAGCCTCCCTCGGACTTGGGGGCAGTAGATTGTAACGCACCAATCCCAAGTGCTTGGAAGTGAAAGAAATTTGTTCGTGATCGATCCGCAGCCGGATGAATTTAGCCGTGTTTTTGAGAGTTAATTCAAGTAAAAATATAACAAAAATCACGCCTAAAATAGCCACGATTTTCCAGAATACAGAGCCATGAAAAATGCTATTCCACCCCAAGAAAGTAAAGAATATCCATAGCGGAAACAAAACTGCCCATGAAAGAAAAAATAACAAACACCTAACAAATAATTGTTGAGAAGGAGGTATCACAATTTCCAAACTATTCCGGGTTTTCTTCAGTTTTACCCTGCTTTTAGCAGGTATTCCCAAGACCGAACGCCCCCCTTTTTCTGGTTTTTTCAGTGCTTTTAATGCCCGATCGGCTGCGGTTAAGCGGCTGTTTAAATCTGGTTCGGTCATCCACTGCAGCCAGTCCACAAAATCCGAACTAATAGCGATTTTTGGCTCAAAATTAATACGCAAATCTTTCTGCGGCAAGTCGGCTGGATGGACTCCCGTTACTAAGTAAATTAACGTTGCACCCAAGCCATAAAGATCGGAAGCCGGAACCGCGCGCCCGCCAAATTGTTCGGGCGGCATATATCCGTAAGTTCCGACTACAGTAACCGTGCTACCTTCTCTCGCTGCTAAGGTTTGAACTGAACCAAAATCTACTAAGTAAACTTCACCCAACCAACCACCTTTATTAAGGGCGGAGTGTTTTTGTTTGAGGGGCGATAGATCTGCTAACAGAATATTACTCGGTTTAATATCTCGATGAATTACTGGCGGGTTTTGGTGTTGCAAATATATCAAAATCTCCAGCAGCTTATTAGCGATTTGCTTTATTTCTTTTTCGTTAAAATTCCGTCCCGATTCAACCCATTCTGCCAAAGATTTCGCTTCAATATAGGTTTGTACCAGTGCCAGCCCTTTAGTCTTTGGTGTCTGGAATTCAAAATAATCTAAGTAACGAGGAATTGCCGGATGGGAAAGTGACTGTAAGGTTGTGGCTTCTCGTTCAAATAGTTTTAAATCGTCCCATTGGAAATCTGCACTAAAAGTAAGGATTTTGATGACGACTAACTCCTGAGTTTGTAAGTCGCGCGCCAGCAAAGTTTGTCGTCCCGCATTTTTACCCAGGCAGTGCTGAATGGCATAACGTTCTTTTAACAATCGCTCTACCATATTGTTTACTATAATTATTGGCAGCTTTTACTATACTTCAGCCTTAGGGAGGTGTGCTGGATTTGTTACAAACATTAATTATGATTATTATGATAGGACTATTATGAATTCAAGCAATGGCACAAGCGTTGCTAAAGTAAGCCAAGCTGTTGAGAAAGTGCTGGCCCAAGAGTCTTACAAAAAAAGGCTGATCGAGATGGAAGGGGCGATCGCACGGAATTAAGCGCGCTGCTGATATTCGATCGTTATGATGCGATCGACATAGCTTGTCGAAGAATAAACTTTAACAGTCCTGGACGCACGGGGGGCCTTTCAACCCGGTTTCTGCGCCAATATCTCAAGGGATATATCCACGATTTTGAGGGGAACCGGGTTTTTTGCGTCCAGGACTATTTAAATTCGATCGAGGTTTGTTGAACCCAGGCTGTACTCGATACGCCGGGGACACGGCCAGCTTGTAGTTGCGGGCGATACCTAGCCAAAAGTTCGGGTCATTCCCCCGTCGGAAGATTGGCTGCAAGCTGGTCTTTTTGTTAGCTGAAAAATCTACTGCTGGTTAGAACCTTGCGGGGGTTAATTATCGTACACAGGACTTACGCAGGTACGCTATATATAGCCTGACACAAGTTACGATCGCCCGTTCAAGAAAAGTGAGCGATCGTCGTAAGATTCAAATTGAACTGCCTAAAGAATCACCGACTTTCCTGTTAAACAAGTACGCAACGTATAGTTGGGTCTTTCAGTTCGTGTTTGAGGTAGTCTGACAGTAATTCCTGCTTTAAGTGGTCTACGGTTTTTTCAACCATTCGCGCTGTTTTTTTTAGGAATTTATACGCTAAAATTGCACAAGCAATATGATTCCTTTGAATCAATGCTTTGCGGCATTGACAGGCTTCTATACCCTCTTGTAAGTCACTGTAATTGATTAAGTGCGATCGTACCAACTTTGCAGCGCCAAGCGGTGAACTTCCCGCCAGCTAATATTTTTAATTCTGGCAATTTCCGCGCAATCTTCGTATTCCGGCTGTACATTAACAATCGTTTCTCC
Source organism: Microcoleus sp. MON1_C5 (assembly GCF_036701875.1). Classification (NCBI taxonomy): domain Bacteria; kingdom Bacillati; phylum Cyanobacteriota; class Cyanophyceae; order Oscillatoriales; family Microcoleaceae; genus Microcoleus; species Microcoleus sp. MON1_C5. Next base: position 103,902 of record NZ_JAUBRN010000008.1, read on the forward strand.
CGACTTCGCAACTTTTATCTTGACTTCGCCGTATTCTGTTTTAACTGTCTGGATTTCTCGGGGTAAAATCGTTCTTTGTTGAGTCGATCGCCTAATTCCCAGAGTAGTAGTTTCGCGAAAGATAACTGCTTCGCAATCATCCTGAAATTCGGGATGACAAATCGCAGTTAACAAAACCCCCAGCCGCGACTTTTTCATCACAATTGGGGCAGTGAAAACATCCAGAGCTCCGGCGGCAAACAAAGCATCAAAAACATAGCCGATCGCCTGCGGACTCAAATCATCAATTTGCGTTTCCAATACCGTAATAGTTTCTATGGAATTGGGCATTGGGAATTGGGCATTGGGCATCGGGAATGGGGAATTGTTTAAAAACTTCCCTCTTCCTTCTTCCCTCTTTCTGACATCCGTTACATCCTGTACAGTGCTCGTTGCCGAACTTGCTTGTGACTTCTCCCCAATCCAGAGGCGCAAAATATTAGGAATTGCCAGCATTCGAGAACCTGCACCCAAACCGATCGCCTGAATTTCCATCGGCGGTGGCGGGCCGAAAGCAGAGGCTAGAGTACAGGCGATCGCAGTTCCCGTAGGAGTGCACAATTCGCGATCGATCCCATTGCTATAAACCGGCACTCGGTGCGTTTCCCACAACCGCATCACCGCCGGCGTCGGCACCGCTAACTTACCGTGGGCCGCCTTCACCGTACCTGCACCAGTCGGCATCGCCGAAAAGTAAAACTCCTGAATATCCAACCAATCCAAACCCAAACAAGTACCGACAATATCAATAATTGCATCCGCCGCCCCCACCTCGTGAAAGTGAACCTCGCTTGGGGGGATACCGTGTACGGCCGCTTCTGCCTCTGCTAATTTGCGAAATACGGCCAAACTCCAAGCTTCCACTCGCGGAGGCAATTTTGCAGAGACGATGATTTGCTCAATTTGTGGCAAGTGGCGGTGATGAGTGTGGCTAATTTCGGCATCTGGTTCGCCGTGACTGTGAGAATGTTCTTCCCCGTGATGATGGTGGTGGCGGGCGTCAAAAGTCGAAGATTCCGTTTCCGAGGGATCGAGTTCGGTAGCGGAATTTTTGGGTTTTAACCACAAATCCGCAGCTAAATCTACATAAAATTTAGTTGCTTGTTGAGTATTCCGGTGGACTAATTCCGTCCGCAACTGGTACTCTGTCGAAATGCCGAGCAAATTGAGTTTTTCGATTAGGTAGTCTAAAGGAACGCCAGCGTGGATGAGAGCTCCGATGCACATATCGCCAGCAATGCCAGTTGGACAGTCAAAATAAGCTATTTTATTCATTGTTAACAATTAATTTTCAACATTGATTGTTTCACTGGATATTTCGATCGCCCACTTAGCCTGCAATATCTTAACATGGCAACTATTTATGAAGTGCATCCAGTTGCACCCCAAAGAGACCGGATCGAGAAGATTACAAAAGCTCTAAAAGATGGGGCCGTGATGCTTTATCCGACAGATACAGTTTACGCGATCGGCTGCGATATCAACTCCAAGTCTGCAGTAGAACGAGTCAGGCAGATCAAGCAACTATCCAATGATAAGCCTTTAACGTTCTTGTGTTCCTCTCTGTCAAATATCACCGACTATGCGGCAGTCAGCGATGAAGCATACAGAATTATCAAGCGGTTAATACCGGGGCCTTATACATTTCTGCTACCAGCTACCAAGTTAGTGCCACGGTTGGTAATGAACCCAAAACGGAAAACCACTGGAATTCGCGTTCCCGACCAGCGGCTTTGTTTTACACTGTTGGAAGCCTTGGGAAATCCAATTATTTCAACATCCGCTCACATTACCACGGATGATGAAGGTGCAGCACCAGTCGCTGCATCTAAAGCAGAAAGCTTTGGCAAAGCTGAGCTGTTTGACTGTTTTTCTAAGTTAGTGGATGTCATTGTCGATGACGGTTCCGATCCGGGATATCAAGTTTCTACCATTCTTGATTTGACACAAAGCGAACCGATTGTTGTTCGCCGTGGTTTGGGTTCGGAAGCTGTCGCCGTTTGGGAAAAAAATTAAAATTTTAAGGGGCCGGTTAAGCGCTAAATTCGCCCACAACCCGCCCCCTTTTTTTAGTCCTAAACTGCTTTAAGCCTCTACCTTAACTCCTTTCCAAAAAGCAATATATCCGGCAATATTTTTAGCAGCATCTTTCGGGGTAGGATAGTACCAAGCAGCATCTTTATTAACTTGTCCGCCGACTTCGACACTGTAGTAACTAGCAACACCTTTCCAACCGCAAGTAGTGTGAGTGCTGCTGTCCTTGAAATACTCGCGGTTGATGGCATCGGCGGGGAAATAATAGTTGTTGTCTACAATTTCGCACTTGTCGCTCTCGGCCAAAACGGCACCATTCCAAATTGCTTTCGGCATCAGTTTTTCTGCTTAAATTGAGATTCTCAATTATTGTAACTGTATTTGTGCTCAAAAGGCATAGAATAGTTTAGAAGCCAACAACCAACTACTGCAAATGTCAGCGTCTAATCCGCCAATATCTTCTGTGCCGCTGCCCCTGGAACAAGCACTCAAACATTTTTTTGGCTATGACTCTTTCCGCCCGGGGCAGCAGGAAATTGTCGAAGCTGCTTTACAAAAACGGGATATGATGATTGTCATGCCGACGGGCGGTGGCAAGTCTTTGTGTTTTCAATTACCGGCACTGTTGAAACCGGGATTGACTGTGGTTGTTTCGCCGTTAATTGCTCTGATGCAAGACCAGGTGGAAGCTTTGCAGGATAATGGAATTGGGGCGACTTTTCTCAACAGCACTTTGAGCAGTCAGGAAACCCGATCGCGCGAAACTGCGATTCTCGAAGGTAAGATTAAATTGCTTTATGTTGCACCCGAACGCTTGCTGGGTGAGAGATTTTTACCATTTTTAGATATAGTAGCAAATAAGTTAGGAATTTCGGCATTTGCGATCGACGAAGCCCACTGCGTTTCGGAATGGGGGCACGACTTTCGACCCGAATACAGGCAAATGCAACGAGTGCGCGATCGATATCCCGACATTCCCATTATGGCACTAACAGCCACCGCCACCGAGCGCGTCCGCCAAGACATTATCCAGCAGCTAACTCTGCGAAATCCATACATCCACGTCGCCAGCTTCAACCGCCCCAATTTATACTACGAAGTTCGCCCCAAAACCAAACACAGTTTTGCCGAAGTTTTGCAAATTATCCAAAAAAAAGGCGGTTCGGGAATTATCTATTGCCTCAGCCGCAAAAAAGTTGACGAAGTTGCCTATAAATTGCAACAAAGCGGCATCCAAGCCTTACCCTACCACGCCGGCATGAACGATGTCGATCGCGCAACCAATCAAACCCGCTTCATTCGCGACGACGTGCAAGTAATGGTAGCCACAATTGCCTTCGGTATGGGCATTAACAAACCCGACGTGCGGTTTGTAATTCACTACGACTTGCCCAAGAATCTCGAAGGATACTATCAAGAATCCGGCCGCGCAGGCCGAGACAACGAACCCGCCCATTGCAGTTTATTTTTCGGCTACGGCGATGTCAAAATGATCGACTACATCATCGATCAAAAACCCGATCCGCAAGAACAACGAATTGCCCGCCAACAGTTGCGTCGAGTAATCAACTATGCAGAATCAACCGAGTGCCGTCGCACAATCCAGTTAAGTTATTTTGGCGATTCATTCCCCGGAAACTGCGGTACTTGCGATAACTGTTGCAACCAAAAACCCGTAGAAGATTGGACGATTGAGGCAATGAAATTTCTTTCTTGTGTCGCCCGCTGCCAAGAAAAATTCGGCATGAATCATATTATTGACGTGCTGCGCGGCTCAAAAAGTCAAAAAGTATTGCAATACCAGCACCACCAACTTTCCACCTACGGAATTGGCAAAGATAGAAGTGCAGAAGAGTGGAAAAAGTTGAGTCGCTCCCTGTTGAATCAAGGTTTCTTAGACGAAAGAACAGACGGCTTTCCCATTTTGAAACTGAATGAAAAAAGTTGGGAAATCATGAAACGTCAGCGCACAGTTGAAATTGCTATTGAACCGCAGCGGGAAGTACAGGGAAAAGTTCGGTCTTTGGCCGTAGAAGTAGAAGGTTTATTTGCCAAACTGCGGACGCTACGCAAGCAAATAGCCGACGAACAATTTGTGCCACCTTACGTAGTTTTTGCCGATAAAAGCTTGCGAGATATGGCAGAAAAACGCCCGCAAAATCTCAGTGAATTCGAGGAAGTTTACGGCGTTGGTAGCAACAAGCGAGATAAGTACGGCAAAGTTTTCTTGGAGGCAATACGCACTTTTTGCCAAGAACAAGGATTGCCAAGTGGTGCTGCATCTTCTGAGGTCGCTAATCTTCCCAATCTTGCTAACGTTGCGTCTTATTCGCAGATGCAAACCTGGGAATTATACCGACAAGGTTTGACAGTTCAAGGAATAGCCAATGCGCGGGGTATGAGTCCTAATACTATTTCTGGGCATCTGATAGAATTGATGGAAATGGGCAGGGAAGTTGATATAAATTTGTTGGTAGAATCGGAACGCCAGCAGGCGATAGTGTACGCAATTGAAGTTATGGGGGATGAGAAACTGAGAGCCATTTATGATTTTTTGGAAGAACGTTATACGTTTGAGGAGATTAAGTTTGTGCGCGCTTGGTGGCGGCAAAATTATGTAAGTTTTTAACCGCAGATGTATGCAAATGAACGCAGATGAACACAGATAAGTGATGGGAGGAAGGCTACTCTTCGGCGCACATTACGGCTATCATGTGTTGTTTAGTTCACCCTACTTCATGCCGCTTCACCTGAGTTCGGCTAACTCCAACCAACTCGTAGTAATTGAGCAGCCTGCACGTTACTCATTGCGACTTCCCAAATGCCTTTTGCACAATAGCTGTAAAAGTCACGAACAGGCAGAAACAATGAAAGCTACTGGTAAGGTGTATACAATTGATTTGGCTGGAAATCAGTATCAAAGCCCTCGCTACTTGCAAAGTCGGGCCAGGATTAACTCGCTCATCGACCATTATATGTCATTGGAAGTTTTGAGCGATCGACTTTCCGATCTGCCCCAGCAATTTTCTGCCCCGCATCCCCGCCCTTGGGAGCCCATAGATTGGCAAGGAATCAATCGCGACCAAATTATTGGTGTCAAGCCAGAAATATTTTTACAAATTTTGGCAAGTGCGGCAGAAATTGAAGCTCCCATCCGCAGCTACGGTAGAGAAAGTTGGTGCTACTTACAGCATATTTACCCGCAAATGGCGCGCTTTATGGGAGGAATGTTTGATGATAACGGCAACATTCTAGAGATAGGTGTCTGGGAAAAAGAAGAACGCCAACATTGCCCGACATTTAGGAAAATTTACCAGCAACTTACAGCAGAAAAACTGCAAGTTAAACCCAATTCTGTGAATGGCTGTCAATCCACAGGTGACGCTTGGCAAGATACCTACAAACACGTGATTAGTCGCCTGAGTACCGAGTGGGGAGCTACTTCTGTTTATTTATGGTTGATGGTACACTCAACAGGAGCGTTGCAACAGGCAATTTCCCAGCCTTTACAGGATGAAATCAATCATTTGGCTAAGTTTTGGGGTTTCAGCCGTTGGGCATTCTCCCAGAGTTATTTCAATCAACTAAAAGGCTCTACCAAAAACCTGATTGCTTTGCTGAAACACCATCAGATTGAACGCACGCACGGCAATGATGTGTTTAATACTTCACTCAGTCTCAAACAGATTTCTTTGGTGTTGGAATTGACTTTTACATTCACGCGAGTGATGGTGCGGCTGCGGCGCTGGAACCGCGAACTCAGTCGCAGTTATCTCAGACATTTGTTTGGCACAGCACCGATGGTGGATGCACCGCGCAAGGTCGCTTAAATAGGACTTATGCAAGGGAGCAATTTTTACACTATTTGTGGGGATAAGGTGCGGTGTGCTTCGCCCTACAGATAGTGTCTGTGGGTAAGTCCTGTTAACAAAATCAAACCCGAATTGCCAAATTAAACGATCGCACTTCAGAGACTATCCAAATTAAAAGGTAGTATAAATCATGCAAATTACGATCGACCTTCCCGACAATCTCCCCCTGACAGAAGCCGAGGTACGGATAGAATTGGCGATCGGACTTTATCAGCAACACAGCCTCAGTTTAGATAAAGCCGCTCAACTGGCTAAAATTTCAGCGGACGATTTCTACCAAATATTAATCGATCGCAATATCGTCACCCCGCCTGCCGCTCCCGATGACGAACCGACAGAACTCATACTAGCGAGCCTCCGCAACTCTATGCAGCAAGTTAAAGAAGGTAAATTACATCCTATTGCCGCACTGTGGGAGGGGATTATCGATCGCGTTTGAAAAAGTAACCAAATTCCTAAAAGTTTGAGCATTTAATTTCAGAGTTACCACTCACAGATAGACTCTGGCTTGAGCGGGCAGGTTTTGAGCGCGATCGGATTTTCGCCGAGCCACAGCAAAGTCAGGTTAGTCAAGGATGCTAGCGGTTTGATGTCGCCGATCACATTGCCACCGAGGTAGAGCTCAGTCAGGTTAGTCAAGGATGCTAGCGGTTTGATATCGGCGATCACATTGCCGTCGAGGGAGAGCTCACTCAGGTTAGTCAAGGATGCTAGCGGTTTGAGGTCCCCGATTTTATTGCTGCTGAGGACGAGCCCCTTCAGATTAGTCAAGGATGCTAGCGGTGTGATGTCGCCGATTTTATTACCGCTGAGGTCGAGCGAACTTAGTTTAGTCAAGGATACTAGCGGTTTAATGTCGCCGATTTTATTGCGGCTGAGGTGGAGCCAACGCAGGTTAGTCAAGGATGCTAGCGGTGTGATGTCGCCGATCACATTGCCGCTGAGGGAGAGCGAACTTAGGTTAGTCAAGGATGCTAGCGGTGTGATGTCGCCGATCGCATTGCCGTCGAGGTTGAGATCACTCAGGTTAGTCAAGGATGCTAGCGGTTTGATATCGCCGATCGCATTGCCGTCGACGGAGAGCCAAGTCAGGTTAGTCAAGGATGCTAGCGGTTTGATGTCCCCGATCTTATTGGCGCTGAGGACGAGCTTAGTCAGGTTAGTCAAGGATGCTAGCGGTTTGATATCGCTGATCGCATTGTCGTAGAGGCTGAGTTCCGTGAGACTAGAAAGTTTCCGATCGGCTGCATCGCAATCATTAGTCTCTGCTTGCTCCAACAACACGTCAACAGTATGTTTGGTTTGAGGACTCAAATCAGCTTTTTGGCGGCACCAATCCGCAAATGTTCGTCTACTATCTTCTGGTTGCGTCTGTGCAACTTCGGCGGCAAGTAGATTTCCACATGATGCTAGGACGATCGCACTTAAAGCAATTACTATCAACCTTGATAAATTCATGTATTTCTGTGCAACTATAACTGTCATCATTTTGTATCTCTAATTATCTAAATAGACAACGGCAGGTTGACAAACTGTCACGACAATGCCACAAAGTTGTAAAATACCTGTGATATTAAACTTATACTGAATAATTTTATCTCCGAAAACTCAGGAAAATACCCTATGAACGGCCCAGCATCTTACACATCATCTCAAATCACCGATCGCGATCGCGCTAACCTCAGCCGCCTGATCGATTACAGTTCCATTCAATCGATACCCGAATTTTGGGCGATCGTCAAACAACAATTCGGTCAAACCGTCGCCCTCCACGACCCCCACAGCCAGCCAGAAATCAAACTCACCTACACCGACCTCTACCAGCAAATCCAGCAATTCGCCGCAGGCCTCCAAGCCCTCGGCATCGAACCAAATCCAGGAGAACCCATCCCTCCCCGCGTCGCCCTCTTCGCCGACAACAGCCCCCGCTGGCTGATAGCCGACCAAGGTATCATGATGGCCGGGGCAGCCAACGCGGTTCGAGGCGCCACCGCCGACCCCGAAGAACTTTTGTACATCATCCAAGACAGCGGCAGCATCGCCTTGGTAGTCGAAAACCGGGCATTACTCAAAAAACTGCAACACCGCCTCCCGGATTTACCCATCCAACTCATCGTCCTCCTCTCCGACGAAGAACCGGAAACCAGCCAAACCCTAAGCACAGTCAAATTTTCCCAAGTCATGACCACAGGGGCAAACCGCCCCCTCAAACCCACCAACCACAAGCCTCAAACCCTCGCCACCCTCCTCTACACCAGCGGCACCACCGGCAAACCCAAAGGCGTCATGCTGACTCACGGGAACCTGCTGCACCAACTCACCACCTTGGGTACAGTTCTCCAGCCCGAAGCCGGCGAATCTGCCCTCAGCATTCTGCCCAGTTGGCACGCCTACGAACGCAGCGTCGAATACTTCCTGCTTTCCCAAGGATGCACGCAAATTTACACCAATATTCGCTATTTCAAACAAGACTTTAAAACTTACAAACCCCAGTACATGGTCAGCGTTCCGCGCATCTGGGAATCGATTTACGAGGCCGTCCAAAAGCAATTTCGGGAACAGCCACCTAACAAACAAAAATTGGTGGATTTCCTGTTATCTGCCAGCCAGCAATACATCGAGGCCCGCCGCATTTTTCAAGGATTAACTCTCAGTTTGAAACCGGCTTCTGCTTCCGAAAAACTAATCGCCCGCACCAAAAGCATTCTGTTGTCGCCCGTACACGCCCTCGCCGAAAAACTGGTTTACCAAAAAGTCAGGGAAGCTACAGGGGGACGCTTAAAATGGGCGATTAGCGGCGGCGGTTCTTTGGCCGCGCATATAGACAATTTCTTTGAAATAGCGAATATCGGTTTATTAGTGGGATATGGTTTAACCGAAACGTCCCCGGTTTTAACCGTCCGCCGCCCTTGGCACAATCTTAAAGGTTCCGCAGGACAGCCTCTAGCCCATACGGAAATTAAAATAGTAGACCCAGAAACCAGACAGCAACTGCCAACAGGCCAGCGCGGTTTAGTATTGGCGCGGGGGCCGCAAATTATGCAGGGCTACTATCTCAATCCCCAAGCGACTGCCAAGGCGATCGACCCCGAAGGCTGGTTCGACACCGGCGATTTGGGCTGGCTGACACCGGGAAACGACTTAATCTTGACCGGGCGGGCCAAAGATACGATCGTCCTCAGCAACGGCGAAAACATCGAACCCCAACCCATAGAAGACGCCTGCCTCCGCAGCCCATACATCGACCAAATTATGCTAGTAGGTCAAGACCAGAGATCCGTCGGCGCCTTAATTGTCCCCAATGCAGAAGCCGTGCAGAAATGGGCAGAAACTCAGAATCCCCCTTTACACGAAATTGACTGGAATAGCAAGACAATTCAAGACTTATTCCGCAAAGAATTGAACCGAGAGGTGCAAAATCGCCCCGGATACCGCGCGGACGATCGCATCGGCCCGTTTCGGTTGATTCAGGAGCCATTTTCGATGGAAAATGGAATGTTGACCCAGACCCTTAAAATTAAGCGCCCGGTTGTGACGGAACACTACCGCGATATGATTGACGGGATGTTTTGAAATATTCGCAGGACTTGGGGAATGGAAAAGAAAAAATTATCCCAATACCCAAGTCCCGAGTCCGAGTCCTCAGTCCTGGGCCATTAGTTCATGTTTACCAACTAATGACTAATGCCTAATTCCTAATTGACAAGCAACAACTTTATGGAACCACAATTACTCTTGAAGCGCTCGATTAACGTTAAAGTCGTCGTTACTCCCCGCTGGAAAGAAGAAGCTCAACAGCAACTCCAAGCCCAAATCAACCAAATAGACTCTCAGCTACAACAGCTCGAAATGCAAGGGCAGCGGATGGTTTCAGAAATCCAAAAGCAAAATCTGCAGCCCCCAGGCCCGCAAGTAATGCAGCAAATAGAAAACATTCAAGTGCAGGTGAATCAAAGAAAAAGCGAACTGCTAGAACAGAAAAACCAAAACCTGCAACAGCTTCAGCAAGTGCAGGTGCTAGACCTGGAACAAGAAGTGAGTCAAGGTCAAATTGACGGCACATTCACTGTCGGGCTGGGAGAAAACTTGATTCAAAAAATGCAAGTAGAAATTCTCCTCCGAGACGGCATAGTCGAAGAAATTCGAGGTGATATTTAGAAATTGGTAAGTGGTAATTGGCGATCGGTAATTGGCAATTGATTTTGAGTCAACTGTCACACATCAAGAATGCGAGAGACTGGCATAATAATAAGTATTGCCCGTGGCCGATCGCCAATGATCAATTGCCAAATACCGATTACCTATTACCAACACACAAGGACTTTTTACAGATGATTCGCGAAGTTTTCATGCCAGCCCTGAGTTCGACAATGACAGAGGGCAAAATTGTTTCCTGGGTCAAATCCGCCGGAGACAAAGTAGAAAAAGGCGAAACGGTGGTAGTCGTTGAATCCGACAAAGCCGACATGGACGTGGAGTCTTTCTACGAAGGCTATTTAGCAATAATTATCGTACCTGCGGGCGAAGTTGCTCCGGTGGGAGCAGCAATCGCCCTAGTAGCAGAAACGGAAGCCGAAATCGCCACAGCTCAGCAGCAAGGAGCCGGGGCCCCAAGCGCAGCAGCAGCCCCCGCTCCCAGCCCCGCTCCTGCCAGCGCACCTACAGCATCAGTAGGTTTGCAGCAAAATGTCAGCCGCCAAAACGGCCGCAGCGTCGTTTCTCCCCGCGCTCGCAAGTTAGCCAAAGAATTTAAAGTAGATTTGAATTCTATCAAAGGCAGCGGGCCCAACGGCCGAATTGTCGCAGAGGATGTGGAAGCAGCAGCCGGCAAAGCCCAACCCGCTCCGGTTCAGCAACCCGTAACAGTCCCCGCAGCACCCGCACCCGCACCAGCCCCCGCAGCACCAGCCCCCGCAGCAGCCAAACCCGCCCCCGCACCAGTCCCAGCGGTGGCACTTTCTGGTCAAACAGTACCAATGAACGCGCTGCAAAATGCAGTGGTGCGGAATATGGAAGCAAGTTTGAGCGTGCCGTCTTTCCGCGTTGGTTACACAATTACTACTGATAATCTGGACAAACTCTACAAACAAATTAAGTCGAAGGGCGTCACGATGACGGCTATGCTGGCGAAGGCTGTAGCAGTAACTTTACAAAAACATCCTCTGCTGAATGCTTCTTATGTGGAGTCGGCGATTCAATACCGTGCTGATATTAATGTGGCGGTAGCTGTGGCGATGGACGGCGGCGGTTTGATTACGCCGGTGCTGCAAAATGCCGATCGCCTCGATATTTATTCGCTCTCGCGCACTTGGAAGGATTTAGTCGATCGCGCCCGCACCAAGCAGTTGAAGCCTGATGAATACAGCACGGGAACTTTTACTCTTTCCAATTTGGGAATGTTTGGAGTAGACAAGTTTGACGCGATTTTGCCGCCGAATCAAGGCTCGATTTTGGCGATCGGTTCTTCACGGCCGCAAGTAGTGGCTAATGAAGATGGTTTAATGGGAGTGAAGCGCCAAATGCAGGTGAATATTACTTGCGATCACCGGATTATTTACGGTGCTGATGCGGCGTCTTTCTTGCAAGATTTAGCGAAATTGATTGAGACCAATCCTCAGTCTTTGACGCTTTAATTAGTTAACTGTTGACAGTTGACTGTTGACAGTTGACTGTTGACAGTTGACTGTCAATGTTTGGCAATCAACTATTCAAAGGAGCTCATCTGGAAAGCTTCCAACAGCTAAGAGTTGATCGCTTAGCTGAAAAAATATCAAACCAAATATGGTTTATTGTTAAAAAGTGGGACGACTTTGCCAAGGATACGATGGGCAAACAAAACAAATAGTGCGATCGGCTGCTAGTGTTGGTGCTAATCTTGTAGAAGGACATGAACGCTATAGCTATCAAGATAATCAGCGTTTTGTGAAAATCGCTCTTGGGTTCATTAAACGAACCAAGACATTGGTTGAGACTTGACGGAGCTCGCAATCTTTTGACTCAAGAACACAGCGATCGACTGCATCCGTTATTAAATGAACTTTCACCACAACTTAATGCCTATCTTAACTCATTAACACAAAAATCTAAAGGTTAACAGTCAACCGTCAACCGTCAACCGTCAACCACCAACTAATTACTCGATCGCACAGTCAAAACTTGCGGCGGCGTCGCATCCGGCGGATACAAGAAATCCACCTGCACCAAACGCCGTTCCCCCGGCTTCATATTCACATTCACCAAAGGTTCCCCCTGCTGTCCCCTGCGCTGCACAATGTGAATGTAGCGCGTCAAAGTCTTGCCCGTATCATCATTAAACATTACCCGCACTGTACCTCGGAAAAATATCCGATTTTCGGGAGGATCGTAAAACATCAATCCCCCCAATTCTGTATTTGCTTTAATCGGTGTTTGCAATTTAATGCTAACAGATTGGGATTCACGAGATTGGTTGTAAAGCGGAAAAGTTAAGTTGTATTGAATCCCGTAATTACCGTGAGCAAAATAAGCAGTATCGGGATAGCGAGCTAACATTTTAGCGCTTTGAACTTGACCAGTTCCAAAAGTACCCGTATCAGTAGTGCTCAAAGCATAAGAAAATGACTCGCCGCGCTGGGGAATAGTTAAATAATCGGTTCTCGAATTGTCCGTAATTTTAGCTTGCCACTGGGAACCTTCAGCTACTCCTGCCACGCGGCCATAAATTTTTTGCACCGGATTTTCGCCTCTCGGAGTTGGTGCTAAATCTCTCGGCCCCGCTAAACCTTTGGTATTTAAAATATTTTCCCACTGTTCTAATGTGGGATATTGCTCGACTCCTCCTTGACTTTTAGGAGCAAACATTGCTAATGATGCTACATAAACCGAATTGCTGCTCGACATTCGCATCAAGGTCGATCGACCGTTGGAAGAAGGGGTGACATTCCCCACAGGTATCGGCAAATTCATCAGCATTCGGCTCTCATTCGCCGGAATCTCGATCGCAGCCGGCAAAATGGCTTGTCTGTATCCCCGCAGCACATCGCTCGTGATGCGGCTTCCAGGCCCCGCAAACACAGTGCCAAATCGATTCTCTAAATACGACGGCAAATCGATAAACAAAGCATCCGGGCGAGTTAAATAAGTCGCTCCTTGCAACACATTTAAAGTAACAGGTTCGGAGTTAGGATTGTGGACAATTATTCCTTGAAATAAGGTGCGAGTTTCTGCGCGATTTTTAGCTTTAGCGATGTGGTGGGCGAAGATGTCAAATCGGCCTTTGAAGGGAAAGTTTAAGTGTGCAGAAGGTACTTGTTTTCCTTCGGGCCCAAATGTGGATAGCAAAATGCCTTCGGTTTGCACAACTTCGGGGCTGTTGCTGTTGAAAACGGGAATGCTGTCGAGTTGCCCCGGTAAAACGCGCACTTGCTGAGGCACCGTCAGGGTTTTCAGCAGGCTGCTGCTTGGCTGTGGCGGCAAATCCTGTTCATTTTCGGGTACGGGGACTTCTGGGTCGATGATCAGTTGTTGTTGGGCGGGAGGTGCGGGGATTGTTTGAGCTAGGGGGAAAATTGGCAAAAACATTGCTGAGAGCGCGTTTAACTGAACTTGGAGAGATTGCCACATAGCAACCGACACAAAACATTACCACAAGTTGGTTGATATTTTCTGGGGATTTGGGGATTTTAGGTCAATTTTTGCGGAAATTCGGGCGATCGCAAATTTTTTGTTTTTCAGGTTGACACAATGTAGAGTACAAATAAGAGCCAGAAGCACTATAGCTGCGCTGGCTCTTATGAGTTGATACTAGAAGTTAACCTGAATTCACTAGAAATGCGACGAGCTTTTCTGCCGATGGAGGGCCTGCACCCCTGAGAAAATTTAAGCAAGAGCTTTTTTTGCCTGCTTGCGGCGTGCTGCTACTAAACTTCCCAACCCCATCACCATACCTGCGATAGTAGTTGGTTCGGGTACTGGCTCAGCATCAGCGGAAACTCCCGCCATAACTTTGTCACTGTCACCAACCTTAGACCCACTTACCTGTTGGAAGCGAACGCCTGCCTTAAGCGTACCATTCTGAAATCCCGTCAAGAAAGCACTTTCTGCCTGAGCAGCACTCAGACTGCTGCCCGTTAGAAAAAAGCTAACCAAAGTTGACTGATTTTTATATAAGCCTTCATTAGCATTTCCACCTTCAAACTCTTTGCGCGGAATGCTAATGCCATAGTCGAAACCGTTGTGCAAACCGCTAATATCAACGTTTTGCCAAAACTTTGTAAAAGTGCTGCCTTCTGCGGTCGATTTAACCGATGCACTAACGCCAGTCAATACGTCAAATGCCACGCCCACGAGAGAAGAGTTTGTTGCACCACCGGCTGTAGCCTGAGTGCCAGTGGTATTGGTGATGCCCAAATTCAGGAGCAAATCGGCTCCACTTTGGACAAAGTTGAAGTCCAATGTTGCAGTAGCGCCGGTGCCAATGCCGTTGGTCGTACCGTACTCAGGAGCCACGGATAAACTAAATGCTTGGGCTTGCGTTGCAGTTAGTAAGGAAGAAGCAACAACTAAACCAGCAGTAGCTATACAGGCGGTTAGTGGTTGGGCGAAGTTGGTTTTCATAAGAGTAATACCTTTTTTATATCGTTTGGGGATTGACTTTATTGATTTCTTCTGGTATCTCTTTACATCATCTATCCTGTAAAGGTATTTGTATATACCTTTTTGCTACCTTTACCAAAACAATATTTTGCGAGGTTTATTCTTAAAGTTTTCGTAAACTTGGTTATATCGCAAACGCTAGGATGGCTGTTGCTTAGGAATTCCACGGCTAACTATCTGTTATTGCAACTTTCGGTATCATCGGCTGTCACAATGGGAAATTGCGTAATATCACTAAGCAGTAAGTGTGTATTTATACAAAAATTGAGAGCGGTTTGTCGATCGCACGTTCTTGAGTCCGCGCACCATTTCCAAAATTGTTGAGCGTGAAGTCGGTTTCGATCGTCGGACGCTCAAACAATTTACCAATTACCAATTCCCAATTCCCAATTCCCAACTTGCGTTATTTCTGTTTTAGGACTACCAACGTAATGTCGTCAAAAACTTTCTGCTTGTCAATATGTTGCCGCACATCATCAATTACTGCTTGTCGAATTTCTTCAACCTTTTTGTGGCGATTTTCTTTCACCGCTTTGCACAATCTTTCTATGCCGTAATACACTCGATTTATATTTACAGCTTCGGTAATTCCATCTGTGTAAAGCACTACTACATCCCCTGGATTAAGATGCACTTGAATTTGGGAAACAAAACCCGAAATATCTTCCTCTAATCCCAGGGGAAAACCGAGTTCCATTGTATCGATCAGTTCGATGTTACCATCAGTACGGACTACGATAACTTCTTCATGTTGACCGCTGAGGCTGAAGTTACTATCTTGATAATCTAACAAAGCCAAGGTCATGTTTTTAGACGAGTCGATGCGCTCGATATTGGCATAAAGGGTGCGGTTTAACACATCAAGAAACTTCACCGGATCGGTTTCGTTCATTTGTTGGAGAGTGCGGACGGCGGTTTGCGCCATAATCATTAATACGCCACTTTCTAAACCATGTCCCGTAACATCGCCGATGCTAATTTTTACCGTATCATTTTGGGTTAGCACGTCGTAGTAGTCGCCGCCAACTTCATCGGCAGGTTGCATATATCCAGCTATTTCTAATCCTTTAATTTTATCCAGTTCTGATTGTTTGGGCAAGATCATTTGTTGCAGTCGTTTGGTGACTTCCAACTCAGCACTGAGGCGGATGTTTTCGGCTTTAAGTTTGTTGTTGAGGGCGCTAATTTCCTGGTTTGCTTGGGCGAGTTGAGCGGTGCGCTCTTCTACTTTTTGTTCCTGCGTGTGGTAAAGGAAGGCATTTTCTAGCGAGATTGCTGCTTGAGAAGAGATCAGTTTTAAAACTTCCAGCCGCGTCGGAGTGAAAGCGCTAGTTGCCAAATTATTTTCAAAGTAAAGTAAACCCATCATTTTGCCTTGATTGATGATGGGAATACATAAGACTGACTTGGGTTGATGCGTCCTGATATAAGGGTCTGTTCTAAAAGCTCCTTCAGCCTTAGCATTATTTAAAACGACAGTTTTGAGAGTCTTTTCCACATAATAAATAACGCTTAAGGGAACAACTTGCTCTAGTTCAATCTGGGGAGATAACAACACATTAATATCGCTGTCCTCAACTTCCCCAGCGGCTGCGATCGCAAAACCTTCTGACTGATTCAAAATCAGAAATCCTTTTTGAGCGCCAGCATTATTGAGCGCAATTTTCATAAATTGTAAAATCAGTTCGCTTAAAACAATTTGCCCAGAGATGATTTTGGAAAATTTAAGCACAGAAAGTAGCTCTAATCCTTCCAAGCTACCTCCTATTGTTAATGTCGTGGTATTAAAATCAAGACCGAGATTTTTTTGAGCTGTTATTCTCCCAAATATTTTTGGATACCTTGACTCTAAATCTTGGGCTTTTGCCGTAGCTCCCCAGCGAATATAAGCGTAGTAGGATTCGTTCAGATAGAACCGACTCATATGTTCGCGATCGCAAGCAAAATGAAATTCTCCAGCCAGTTCTTTAGCAATAGCTTCATCTTCCAGGCGTTCGTACTCTATCGCTCCCGATATCGCTCTTTCGTACAAGTTAATTGCTTGCTCATTTTGCCCCAAAATCCGCGCTTTTTCTGCCTCGATCAGGTCGTACTTGTGCTGATAGTTCATCGGCGCGTCTTGCGCCCAGCATTTCATTTTTTCCTGATGAGATTCTACCAATTCCAGATATTGCTGTTGCTCCCTCGGCGCAGCGCTGTTGTAATTAGCGAGCAGGATCAGCGAATAATAGAAGTAGTGAGCGGGAAACGTCATCATGCCGCTATCGCCTCTGAGGTGTTCGTGAGCTGCCAAAATGCAGGCAAGAGCCTGGGAATAATCTTTAAATAAATAACAGAGAAAGGCTTTGGCCTGGTAAACTAATAACAGCGTTGTTGCATTTTTGGTTTCCTGCAAATATACCAGCATCGCTGCTTCATCAAAACTTTGGCCTTGCAGCAGCATTTTATCTGATGATAATCCTTGCAAATTTAAGGTCAGTTGATGCCATACCTTAATGAAATTGAGCGGAAATTCCTGTTTGATTTTATTTAAAAATTTGATATATTCGCTAATTTTTACATCGACAATTTCTAAGCGTTCGCCGCTCAAGAATAGGTTGGTACAATAGTGGAGTACGCAATAGCCTGCATATTGGTAATCTCCCGTTTCCAAACCGGCTTGAATCGCCTCTTCTAACGGTGCAATACTTTCCTTAGCCTGCTCTTTCCAATGGGATATCAAACCGTAAAATGGCGCATAAACTCGACATTTGAGTTTGTTGTCAGGAAAAATATCTAGGAGTTTAATCCCCAACTGCCCGCAGTAATATCCCGCGTCCAAGTCTGCCATCGGCCCGCACAAAATTATGCCGTAATTTGCGTAAGCGATCGCTGCCAGAGCTGAATGACCCCGTTCCACACAAAGATTGACCTTCGTTAAAACGATCTGAACAAAGGTTGAAGGCGCTGAGATCGAAGCAGCTGCCGTTGCCGTTATCAAGATTCGCAGAGCTGCTAGCAAATAGGGATCGGTCATTTCGGGAAGGTTTTCTAACTCTTCTAATCTCGACATCTGCACGGAACTGCTGCCCTCGCTGGGCAGAGGAGCTAGGGAAACTCCGAGCATCTCTACCGCTTGCAGTCCGGTTTCAAGGGCTTTGGATAGCTGGTTTTGAGCGATATAAAATTCAACTTTTAGCTCGTAAACTTTCACCTTTTCGAGCAGGGTTGTTGCCTGTTGCAGCGCTATTTCTGCCAGTGCAGCAGCTCTCTCGAAATTGGTACACAAGTATTCTGCTTCTACAGCTTCTATATAGAGGTTGAGCGTGAGTTCGTAATTGCTTTGCCAGCTAGAAGCTGCCAGGAGTTCCATGCCCGCATTAAAATAATTGGCAGCCGCTTCGGAGGCTGTTGCTGCTTTAGCTTTCCGACCTGCGGCGAGATTCAGGGCAGCGAGTTGGTTTTTTTCTGACTGCTCGGTGATGAACTCGCTGCCGATATTCAGTTGATTGACGATCGCAAAAATGTTTTCTTCTTGCTGAGATGGGGTCGTATTTTTCAGCAGCAGTTGACCAATTTTGAGGTGAGTTAATTTTTTTTGGTCTTCGGCAATGAGAGAATAAGCTGCTTGCTGTACGCGATCGTGCAAAAACTTGTAAGGAATTTGCACAGATGCAGTTTGACGGCTGGCGATATCGTCAAGGTGCAAATTCTCTGCCAGTTCGCGGTCAAAAAAGAGCGGAATTTTGTAGGCGTCGTTCAAGGGGAGAATCAAACCTGCCTCTAGGGCAGACCACAGTTGATTTGCCGTTTCTACAGGAGATTCTTCATTGACGATCGCCAAAACATCTAAATAAAATCTGCTGCCGATACAAGCTGCTAACTGCAAAATCTTTTGACTTGCTTCCGGCAGCCTTTGAATCTGCTTTACCATTAACTCGACAACGTTATAATCCGCAATTCCTATCGCTTGAATTTCATCTATTTCCCACTCCCATTGGCCAATATTAAAATTGTAAGCTAACAGCTTTTCTTCATAAAGATATTTTAGCAGTTGATTTAAAAAGAAAGGATTGCCTTGAGTTTTGTTAAATAGCAGAGCGGATAGGCTTTGGGATTTTTGGCTTTCCTTGAGAGTGTCGGCAACTATTTGATTGACATCAGTAATACTCAAAGGTGCGAGGGTAATTGTTGTTAAATTAGCTGAATTTTCTTGAATATTTTTCAAAGTTTGCATCAAAGGATGCGTCGGACTGACTTCATTATCTCGATAAGCACCAATCATCAGTAGATATTGGCTGTCGGGGTTAGTCACCAGCAGTTCAATTAACTTGAGCGACGATAAATCAGCCCACTGCAAATCATCTAGAAAAATAACCAGCGGGTGTTCTGGTTGAGTAAAAACTTGAATAAAGCTGGCAAACACCCGATTAAATCGATTTTGAGCTTCAGTTGCTCCCACTTCTGGCACGGGCGGCTGTTCGCCAACGATCAGTTCAACTTCGGGAATAACTTCTGTAATAATTCGGCCTTGCTGGCCTAACGCGTTTAAGAGTTTTTGTTTCCAATTCTCTATCTGTTGCGGACTCTCAGTTAATAGCTGGCGCATCAGTTCCGATAAAGCTTCTATCAGAGAAGCGTAAGGAATGTTGCGCTTAAATTGGTCAAATTTACCCGCAATGAAATAGCCATGCTGCCGGACAATCGGTTTGTGGACTTCATTAACTACAGCAGTTTTCCCAATGCCTGAATAGCCAGCTACTAGCATCATTTCCGCTGTCCCATTACTGATGCGGTCGAAGGCGGCTAGGAGTGTCTGAACTTGTTCAAATCGACCGTAGAGTTTCTGCGGAATTTGCAATTGACTTGATAAATCTTCTTGACCAATTTGAAAGTTGTCAATTTTCCCTGTAGTTTCTAATTGAGTTAAACACTGTTCTAGATCGAACTTCAAACCTTCAGCACTTTGATAGCGTTCTTCAGCAGTTTTAGCCATCAATTTCATCACAATTTCAGAAATTGCTTGAGGAATCTGGCTGTTAATTTTTGCTGGTGGTACGGGTTGAATGGCAATGTGGGAGTAAACTAATTCGAGGGCGTCAGTGGTCGGAAAGGGCAGTTTCCCTGTTAGCATTTCATAAAACGTGACGCCTAAAGAGTAGAAATCCGTTCGGTAGTCGATTGCTCGATTCATCCGACCTGTTTGTTCTGGGGATAGGTAGGCAAGAGTTCCTTCTAATAAGTTGGGGTGGCTGAGGGATTGATTTTCTTTATACAGGCGGGTGGCAATCCCAAAATCGGTAATTTTTACTTGATTTGTGGCCAAATTGACGATGATGTTTTGGGGTTTGATATCTTTGTGAATAATGCAACGATCGTGCAACTGAGCGAGGGTAGATGCTACCTGAATCGCGATCGCTAGAAAATCTCGTATTTGTGGCTGCTTAAATTGTTCGCTATCTGAGAGAGCAATTCCGCCAAAATCTTCCAAAATTAGGATAAATTTGCGGTTTCCCAATTCTTGTAATTCTAAAGGTTTAACTATACCCTCTATATTAAGGTTTTTGGAAATTTCATATTCCTGTCTTAAACGGGTGATTTCTTCTAGATTAGGATACTCGTTTTTGAGGATTTTCAATATCGCTGGCTGTCCGTCTGACTCTTTGAGCCCTCGATAAATAACAGTATTAAGCCCTTGGTAAATTTGTGAAGTAATTTTATATCCGCGAATTGCTAACATAGGTGTCTTAATCTTGAAGTGATATCAGTGCCATCATATATAAAATACAATATAGCGATCGCGCCAACTGCTAGTCAGTTGAAACAGCGATCACTTTTGAGTTAGCAATCTGACTTGCGGAGCTAACTAACGCTACAGTCACCGCTGTCTTTTGGTTCTCGCTTCGGATATACCCACTCGTTAAAGAACTCCTGAATTTCTTGAGGTTGCTGTTTGACTAAATATTCGTAATCTTGTTTCACCGGAATATTATAACTAGCCGTCCGTTTGCCAATCTTGGACAACCAAGTCGTGTGTACGGAAATCCCAAAATTAAGTTGTGGATGCCAGAGTTTGCATAGGGGGCCGCTCTTCAAATCCGCAGCGTCGAAAATCCAGATTTCATTGCCGTTGTCAGGTTGCTCATCTGTACCATTATAAACTACACATACAATATAGCCGTCTGTTGAGCCGCCTGTTCCGCCCGCGCGGGGGACAAATTGCGGCGAGTTGCCGAAATAACCTGTGTCAAATTCGTATGAGTCTTGAATCTGCAACCGATTTTCATTTGCTTCAAGGGTATCCAGATCTGCTATGTGCAGTCGTAACAAGTTAGATTTGATGCCTTTTTTGGTCAGATGGCGCACTTCATCGGCTGGTATTTCCCGATATTTATAGTTTTGATACATTTTGAGTCCTTCTTCGGTGAAAATATCTTCCCAGCATCCAAAAAAGCTCCAGTAGATATTTTCAAAGTGTCCAGAAGGCGGATTTTCACGGTAAGCATAAAGTGCTGGTCCCCAAGTGTATTTGCAATATTCTTTACCGTTGGTCTGAGTATCCTGGCAATATTTGTTAGGCTGGTTGTCTGCATAAACTCCTGTCAAATCGCTTCTGGCAACTTTGATTTGTTTGGCATCCTTAGCATCGAGTACGTAGCATCCCATGCGACTAATATCTAATGGCCCTACTGTCATCCCAAACATATGGGGTAAGCCTCCATTGTTGTCTGAGTTGCTGAAATCGATCTTGCGAATCCATTCAGCTACATCCCAAGCGCATACGTGAGCTAAGTGCAGCGTGATTTGATCGTTCGGATTTTTATAGTCTGTGAGAAAGTGCGTGGTTTCGCGGGGAATGACAACCTGTCGCGCTACCACTTTCTTGACATCTGATTTCAGGTCAGTGCGGCGGACAATGTAGATGGTACTGTCGGGTAATTGCGGGCGATCGATTAAGTTTCTCAGCCGTTTTTCTATTTCTTCATATTTGGGCTCGTTTGGCGCCGGAAGTATTTCTTCTAGTAAGAATTTAAAGGCAGTGTCCATCAGCACCACGTAGTCTTCAGTCAATCCTATCTGGTGCATACTCTGTTTAATTGCGATCGGGCAACCATTGGGGTGCGTTACCTGCCATTTATTAATCTTTTCTTTGCCATCCCAGGAAATCACATAGACAAAGTTGGCAAATATATTAAAACTTTGCAGCAGACTCCATAATAAATGAATTGTTTTTTTAAAGGCTGCTGCTAATTTTTGGAAAAAGTTTTTTTGGTCGGGAGCTTTCAGAAATCCTCGCTGGGAGGGATTTCTGATGCTGTCAATCAAACCGAATGCCCAATAGAGGACTGGACGCAATTGAGCAATAAAAGTGGAGAGCGATCGCCCGCTGTTGACAGTAAACATTTCCCCTGTGTTCTCGTCAAAACAAGGATGGGCTGAAGTCTGAATTAATTTAAACGGAAAAGGCGGTTGTAAGGGAAGGTTGGCTAATAGCGGATTAAAGGCTCTCCAATCTCGATCCCAACCCACGGGCGTGACTGCTTCCAGCGTTTTTGTATCAATTTCGTAGGGACGCCCTATATCCCAAGTTATCAGCAGTCTTTCGTTGTCTTCCTGAAGAAATTTCATGGGCAGAAATCCGGTGTTTAGCTGATTGCGAATCCCTAACTGGTCAGACATTCGCATGATGCCGCGATTTTTAAATCTCAGGTTAGGCTGGCATTTATTTGTGGCTGCGTCGGCATAGTAACAGGGGGTTTTAGCAATTCTAGTTGTGAGAAATACTCCTTCCTCAAGATTGTCAAAATCAAAGCGATAAACCATCCCGTCGCCGTTGTAGAATGGCGTGAAACCATCACGGGAAGGAAATACAATATCTTTGTTATCATCGCGAGATTTGGAGTCAACAGAGCCTGTGGCTGAAATAATAAATACGTGGCCTTGCAATCCTGACGGAAGTTGTTTTCCGTCCTTAACTAACAGTTTTAGCGGGCAATACTTGGCCTCTGGGTTATCTTCTCTTAGCCCAAACTCTACTCGACTAACTGACAATACTGATCGCGGGAAACTACTATTTTTTTCAACCTTATCGTCGTTTTCTACAGATTGGTTCATAGTTTTTATAGGGGTTAAATTAGAGATGAATGACACCTGCACTAATTGCTCTTAACTTAAGTTGCTAGTTATCTCAAACAGGCTGCTAATGGCTAATTCGAGTAAAAACCTTGATTAGCAAGCTGGCAATTAGCAACACCGCAGTTTATAACTAGAAACTTGCGTTATTAGTCACCGTAAGCGATTCAGCGAAAATCAACTCGACTTAAATAGTGAATTATAATTCTATCATATATTTTCTTCTCCCCTGTGGCTCTCTCGTACTTATGGTGATAACGTAAGCTAATAATTTAGCACGATCGAGGGTTTCAACGTTCAGTCTCAGATAGTTAGTATCATCTGCTACTTTTAACACCAAGCATCGGGGAGAGCCGAGGAAAAAATGATGTGATTAGATGTTTGCATCGACACTGATGTCATGAATGCTGCACTGGGGCAAGCGTAACAAGTCGCTTTAGCTGTCATATCAAGGTGCGACTGGGCTAAAATGTGGCGCGCCACATTTCTGGGGCAACTGTTCAATTAATGCCATGATATAAATGTGTGGCAATGCTCATACTGACGATCGCCACCAACCAACAACCAATTTGGGCTAGAGCTACCAGAAGGTTGCCAGCCTCTGCGCTCTCAAATCGGTTCTATAAAACCGACACATAATGACGATAATTTTAACCAACGACGACGGCATCGACGCTCCGGGGATTCAGGCACTTTTGCAGGCTGTCAGCGGCAAAGCAATTATGGTGGCTCCGCAGGGGCAATTGTCGGGCTGCGGGCATCAAGTGACGGCTCACAGTCCGATTCATGTCGATCGGCGATCGGAATTTGAGTATGCTGTAGGGGGAACACCGGCCGATTGCGTGCGTATTGCTCTTCATCACGTTTGTGCGAAGCCGGATTTGGTGCTTTCGGGCATTAACGCGGGTGGAAATTTGGGGGTTGACGTGTATATTTCGGGTACGGTTGCGGCTGTGCGCGAAGCAGCTATGCACGGTATTCCGGGAATCGCAATTTCCCACCGGATTAAAAGGCCGCTCGAAATAGACTGGGATGTCGCTACTCGCTGGACATCGCGGGTGTTGGCGGATTTGCTGAACCGGGAACTAAAGTCTGGGTGTTTCTGGAATGTGAATTTGCCGCATTTAGCGCCGGGAAGTGCGGAACCGGAAATTGTGTTTTGCCAGCCTTCGACGCAGCCGCTGCCGGTGGTGTACCGGATGGAGGGAGAATACTTTTATTATGCGGGAGAATATGGATCGCGCGCTCGGGCGGCGGGGACTGATGTTGACGTGTGTTTTGAGGGTAATATTGCAGTTACTGAGATATCGCTGTGATAGATTTGGGCGATCGAACTATATTTTTTTTCAACAAAGCGGAAGTAGGTAGGTTAACTTTGGTATCACTTACCCTCAATATCCCAAAATAGGATAAAATATTTGTACTTAATTTTTACAGTCACGTAAGTCAACAAATGAGTCCTAACGCAGAAGCGAATTCTCCCAGCATCTTAAAACGCAAAGCGAGCAGCACTGTTGGTCGTGGCAAAGTAGCTAATCTCAATACTAATTTTAATTTTTCTGCATGGAGTGACGAATACGTTACTTTATATCTCGGCGATAGTCTCCAGCACTACGACAATTGGGAGCAACCTACTGTCATCGTTTCAGATGGAGCTTACGGTATTCTTGGGTTTGAAGGAGACACCTCAGATCACATTGATTTACCTAATTGGTATAAACCTCATATCGAGGCATGGTCAAAAGCAGCCATACCGTGTACAACACTCTGGTTTTGGAATTCAGAGATTGGTTGGGCTATTGTGCATCCACTTCTAGAAAAATATGGTTGGCGCTATGTCAATTCCAATATTTGGAACAAGGGAAAAGGTCATATCGCAGGGAATGTTAACACACAGAAAATTCGCAGGTTCCCCGTCGTTACAGAAGTCTGCGTTCAATACGTTAGAGAAGTAACAGTTAATGAACTTACCTTAAAGGCGTGGTTACTGCGAGAGTGGAAACGTTCGGGGTTGCCGTTACGACGGGCCAACCATGCTTGCGGGGTGGTGGATGCAGCAACCAGGAAATACTTCGATCAAGGGCATTTGTGGTATTTCCCTCCGACCGAGATGTTTGAAAGGCTAGTGGACTATGCAAATGAGTATGGTAGTCCTCAAGGAAAACCATACTTTTCGCTGAATGGCAATCAGTCTTTAACGGGACAAGAATGGAGCAATATGCGATCGAAGTTTAGATGCCCTCACGGTTTTACAAACGTTTGGGAGCGTCAAGCTTTACGGGGTGATGAGAGAGTTAAAACTATTTCTGGAAAAGCATTACATCTCAACCAAAAACCTCTGGATCTGATGAACCTTATTGTTGAGGCATCGAGCGATGAAAACGATGTTATATGGGAACCTTTTGGCGGACTTTTCAGTGCAGCTTTGTCAGCACGTAAACTCAAAAGAAAAGCCTTTTCTTGCGAGATAGATCCCGACTATTTCTACTATGGTGTACAGAGATTTAATCAATAATTTCATCAATACTCTCTTCTCTAATCTGTAGATAATCTTGTAGGGATTTCTTGATGCTGTCTTCTAGGCGACTTGATAAAAGCTTATTCCACCGACCAACGGTCATACCGGAAACTTCAGTATTGTAGACACGTCGCTTAAATTCCTCAATGCCTGGATGTACAATTCTGTCCATCTTTGCAAAATTTGTATCTAGTCTATATTCATAGCGTATCCGTAGCTCCCGCAGAAGGCGCTGATACTCTCTAGTTGGTTTGTAGACTTTTCCTTGAGTACCCCATGAATCAACTATTTTCTTAGCTTCTAAAAACTCCTCAGCAGAGCCTTGGAATTTATATCCACTGGTGTTTGTTTGTTGCAAATTTGCTGTTCTTTGAGTTGTATCTTCCGGCTCTAAAACAAGATAATCCGGCGGATTGTGATAGTGGGTATCTCTCGCTACAGCTACCGATAAACCAGAGACAACGCACACATCAAGAATGCGAGGCTTGCCATAGATGATTTTATCGGGTAGCCATGCCAGGATAGCAACGTAGGTCTGATCGAACCTAAAGTGATTTTGACTATCTTTGAAACGTGCTGTTATCTCTGTTGCTAGTGGGAACCACGCTTTAAGTTCTAATCCTGGCGTTGGTTGAACTATGCCGAGGAAAAGAGTATCTGGAAAGCCAGGATCTTGCCTATGCCACTTTCCAAATTCAGCGAACTCATTTTGTTGATTCAAGAATTCAACGGTGTTAAATTCGATTAAATTTCCGACTAAGGGCGAAAGCTTTGAGATAACTTTAGACAGGTTCACCGCTGCATCTACGGTAACAGGTTTAGATACATCTAAAACGTCGAAAGTGTTACCCGATAAGCGATCTAGATATTGGGAGGCAAGTCTGATTACATCTTGGGTATTCATATCTCGCTCTCACAAGATGCTTCAGATATTTTTTGTGAAATTTTCCTAATAATATCGCAAGGATCTACACCAATTACATGAGCAACTAACAGAAACTCAATTACATCTAACCGTCGTTCACCGTTTTCATATTTGGCTACGAAAGACTGGGGCTTTTTAAGAGATTTAGCAACAGACTCCTGAGTTAGTTGCGCTTCTTTACGAGCCGCAATCATACAGCAACGGAAGGTTTCATATTCATCGCTAAAAACAGACTTCATTATTCTTTGGGTTTAGCACTGCATATTCCCTAGATAGAATAAACCTTTTTTGGGATAATCCCAAAATAGGATATTGAAATCTGTTAAAAATCGATAGTAATGACAATTGAACAAAATTAATCACAGTTCAGAGAGTGGCAGCTATCTCTACTTGCGGCCCTCGCTGCTACCATAATTTTTTTTGTCATCCTTCGGCTTAGCAACACCATCAGGTTGTTTCTTTGGCTTTTTGACTTCTTTGTTGCTTTTTCTTTCTTTTGACATAATCCTTCCTCAATTGTGACTCAGCATAACATAGATTGACACATTTGCCTAACTGTCCGTAGAGGGGGTGATCCTCTACAGATACTACTCGCTGTTAGTTTTGTACCATCTGCAGTATATTATCTGCTAGGTTTTGAACGAATATCCTCTACCGTTAGGCATATCGATAAATTCCTCAGAAGTACAAGGTCTGAAATTACTTTTCACCCCGATGACTTAAGGAAATATTGAAAAGCACGATCGTATAACTGCTGCGAGACAACCGAGAAAAATTATCGCTGATTAAGCTGTTGTTCCACCTCTAATTTTTATGAAAAATGACAGTAGATAAAATATGGAGCTATGACCATGCCAGCCTTCGCGACACCTGAAGCAAACACAACTAACAAATTTGCAGTCTCCGTTTAAAAAAGCTGTTAGTCAGAGTGGACAACAAGAATATTGATTTTAACTATTGATTAACAATTCGGACAGTGTTTGATGGCTTACCTACTGAGAATCACGGTTTCACGGATCTCAGTACGATCGCAACGCTTGCCGAAGCACACTAGAGACCCACTATAAATCAAGGGTTTCAGACTATGACCTCAAAAAGGTCGGGACTCTGGAAAAAGCACAAAGTATAGCAATCCTCGCATCATTTGTGAATTTCTTACTCCCGAGCGAGCGGGTTCGGGGAGGGTTGGGGAGGGGTAAAAATTTACGACTCCTGCAAGGATTGCTATATATGTATAAATATAAAGTTAATTGTCAGCTTTCTTGAAAGTGCGAGCGCCTCCACTCCATTTGAGATAAAATATCTATAAAGAGTGTTTATTTCTAGATAAATTTCTGGTATTAGGAATCTGACCCGTATGGAAGTAACCGAGCTGCTCAAAGAGTACGAAAATGGAAACAGAGACTTTGCTGGCGCAAACCTCAGCGGAGCCAACCTCAGCGGAGCTATGTTGGTTGGCGTAAATTTTTCGAGGGCTAACCTGTCGGGAGCTAACCTGAGTCGGGCGCATCTCACTAAAGCAGAACTCAACGACGCAAACCTTTACAGGGCAAATCTGAGTTTTGCCAAAATGGGTCAAGCCAGACTAGCGGACGCAGATCTCACGAAAGCCAATCTCAGCGGAGCTTTCCTCGTCAAAGCAAAACTGCCCAGGGCAAAGTTGAGTGGCGCCCAACTCATAGGTAGCAACCTGGCGATCGCCATCCTCTGGAACGCCAATTTGTGTACAGCCGACCTGCAATTCATCAACCTGCGGGGCGCAAACCTCACGGGAGCAAACCTCAACTGGGCCAACTGCGGAGGGGCAAAACTCAGCGGTGCAAAGCTTTTTGGCGCTCAACTAACAGGCATCTATCTCAGCAAAGCTTACATCAACGGCATCGACCTGAGCAGGACGGATCTCAATGGCGTCAACCTGAGCGGAGCCAAACTGAACGGGGTAAACTTGGAAGGCTCGAACTTGTTAGCTGCCAATCTCAGCGGAGCTCAGTTGCGGGGTGTCAAGTTGATGGGAGCAGATTTAACCAGGGCAAATCTGGTGGGAGTTTCTTTGGTGCAGGCAAACCTTGATTGGGCTAGGCTGTGCTATGCAGACTTGAGCGAAGCCGACCTGAGCGGGGCAACATTTACGGGAACCAACTTTGAGGGTACTCAGTTAGCCGGCTCAACAATGCCCCCATCTTTGAGCAATGATGTCTACTTAACTGCAGCACGTGGTGTCGCAGCTTAGGCAACGAACGCCAAAAATTAATTTCGCATCCGAGTGGACGACTCTCGCATTGGTTTAACTGTTTGATGCAGACATCATTACTTTTGTGAGAGTGTTGCACCGGCAAGAAATTTACTGATATTTGCGAGAGTTTGTAGCATGACCATTGAGCTCACCCAATTAATTTCGCGACTCGCAAAGCAGAGGTAATTGCTCCTTCGTGCAAACCATCACCCAAATAAGCTCCTGCATGATAAGTGTTGTTTTCGCCATTAGTCTCGATAACTTCATTTCGATAGCGAAAAGACTCGACATTATATAGTGGCGTGTGATGTTTCTGAATGTGAATAATGTCTTTTTTGGCGATCGACTCCTCCAGTTGAAAAGCTAAACTGTACTCTCGTGGGGATGAGATGCCGCAAAGCTGATTCAAGCTGGCATTATATCCCCATCCCTTCTCCGTCTCGAAAAAATCAAATTCTGATAACTTGCGGATACGGTAGCGATCGTACATTGATGTATCCGAATGCAGCACAGTCGTTGCATAATTAGCTTTCCACGCCGAAAACCGCTTCGTTTCCGCATCCGTCGGATCAGACAACAGCCTTATCACTTGGTCTGGTGGCATCGCAAAAACCACCTTATCAAATTCCTGACTATCCCCATTAGAAAGCACAATTTTTACAGCATCAGCACTTCTGAAAGTCTGGGCAATCTCCACATTCAGCCGTATATCGCCCTTAAACCGCTCCAGAATCTTTTCAATGTAAGAATACACCCCGCCTTTAATCCTCACCCAGTTGACCAAGGCATAGTCGCGCAGAACAGGCAGCGCTAATTGGGCCGGAAAATTGTCGAGCAATTCAAACGGTATCGAGTAGCTGTACATCGTCAGCAACTTCAGCCAATAATTGCGGACGCACGAGCTTTTCAAAGACTCAGAAAGTGGCACATCGTAGAAATCGTGCTGTTTAGCAAACCGCATTTTTAAAATAAATCCAGCCGAACGAGCGTAGAGACTATCCAGCCGCAAATACTCGATCAGGCGTTGGATTCCGGTAAAATTTTTCCGGATAGATACCTTAGACAAAAAGTGATCGCCATCTTTAAGAAACAGCGCGGAACCAATCTGCACGGGTTCTAATTCAACGCCTAGCTCCTGCATAAAAGCCACGAAATTGTAAAACACAGTGGGAAATTCCAGCACCCCATTTTCTAATATTTCATTGCACTCCGATTGATTGGGCGCAACATTTTTGTTGAGCGTCCGAATGTGTCCGCCTAAAATCGGCTGCTTTTCCAACACAGTGACGTGATGCCCCTGTTTATCGAGCCAGTAGGCTGCTGCCATACCGCTCGCTCCGCCCCCAACAATTGCAATTCTCATAGTTCACTCCTAGATTGATAGAGGGAAGTTCGGCAACGGATGCTGTAACGGATGTAACGGATGTAACGGATGTAACGGATGTCAGGAAGAAGGAAGAAGGAATAAATTTTAGTGCCCAGGTTATACCTGGAAACGCATTTCACTCTTGCTGTCCCTCGTCATTTTTAAGATGAGGTAAAGCTTCCAGAAATTCATTCCTTGGCACAGCTAAGGAACAAGATAACGAGAGCAGAAACGAGAGATTTTTAAGAGGAGGCAGAGCAAGAGTGAAATTCATTCCTTGGCAAAGCCAAGGAACGAGAAAAACAGGAAAATAACCAATTGCCAATTTTCCTTAGCCTAGAATCGCATCGCCGGATAAACGTTGGTAAAGCAGCGCCCCCGTCCAAAATGTCGGTGCAAAGCCTGGATAGCCCGAGGAGGCGTTGCAGAAATAGAAATTGTTGAGGGATGTTTCATGATTTAGTCGATCGACCCCCATGTTGCGCGGCGTCAGGCTGGAACCGTAGGAATTACCGTTAGGACACCAACAGAAGCGCTCGTTAGTCGTCGGACTTCCGGTAATATGAAAGACCATGTGTTTGCGGAAATTCGGAACATAGTGTTTTTCAACTACATCTAAAATCGAGTCCAGAATCTCTTGTTTCTTCTGTCTGTAAGCTTTGCGATCGCTCTCCCAAAGCTGTTTAAAATAGCTGTAATTAGCAACAGTCAGAAATTCGACAATTTGACAATCTTCTGGACAATCCCCCCGCGCTTCCGTCAGTAAAGTTGGCGTTGTAATTGCAAAGCTCGGACGAGAAAAATCATTTTGCTCGTACATTTGAGCAAAAGCTTCATTTAGATCCAGGTGTTCCGAATGAAACGTATTCCACTTGCCAAATCCATAGTCTCGGAGATCGATATCTTTGACAACGCAGTACACCATGTAGTTAGATGCAGAATACTCATAGTTGAGTTTCCGCCGCACTGTTTTAGAGAACTGTTCCTCTCCAATCATCTTGGCAGCTCTTTTCGGGTCAAGGTTGCAAATCACGGTGTCGCCCGTGAATTCATGGGTTTGATGGGTGGTCAAATCCATCGCTTCAACACCAGTTACTGTTCTGTTTGTTACCCTGAAATTCGTGACTTCATGGTTTAATAGAACTTTCCCCCCGTTGGATTCAATGACTTTAACTAAAGAATTGATGACATCTTCAAAATGCTGCGTCGGGTAAAATGCACCTTCTTGATAGCCTCTAAACAAGGCAATCCAAGCATAGAAAGAAAGCTGATTTGGAGGCAGCAAAAAGTCCGGCCATTGCAGGGCTAATAGGGTTTGGGCGGCTTGCGGGAGTTGGAACTTGTCGAAAACGTCCTGAAGTGTACTGTTGAGATGTTGGACGGCACAGAATACGTCACCGAAATTTTTGAGCAATTCAATTGGTTTGACGGGAGGAGCGAGTTTTCGGAGTCCGTTGCCGGTTTTCTCGACTTCGTTGACGAATTGGCGAATTCTCTCGCTCGCTTCGGGAAATAGCGCCGACAATCTGCGGATCAGTTCCTCTGGTTCCGAGGGAATATCGAGCGCATACCCAGGCATTCTCATGTGGTCGTAGCCATTCGGATCGTACCGTTCAAAGGTGACATCTCGATCGAGACCGAGTTTTTTGAGAACTCGATTGACTGTATGTCCTTCGCCGCAGTCCCAAACGTAGTGGAATTGGGCATTAAAGGTGTATTTTTTGGCCATCGTAAAGGTGTGACCAAAGCCTCCGGGATGCTCGTGAGCTTCGAGGATGTGTACGGTTTTGCCGCAGTTTGCCATCAAAGCTCCGAAAACCAGTGCTGATAAACCACTGCCGACGATGAGGTAATCTGTTTTCATGGTAAATTTCCTCGATCGATTGAATGGGGCGATCGTTGTCTATTTAAACTAACTATCAATTCTGAGAAAATTCTGAAGTCCAGCAACAATTTTGTGAGGCGCGCTGGTTTAAGGATTGTCTTAAAGTCTGAGTACGGCTGCTGTTAAGCTTAATTAACCTGTTGTGGATAGAACTTATAGCTGCGGAGGCGGACTGGAAAGCCCGCCCCATAAGGGAAGAAATCGGGTTTATACCTTTGTTCTTAGTCTTAAGGTATAGTAGCTTACCTAATTAGCAGTATGTTAATTAGAGGCGCGCTCGCTTATTTGTGCGGCACAATCACATCAAAAAAAGCATCCTCCAAATCATAACCAAACATCTGCGACATCGCCATCAACTTCGATTTACTGGGAATTCCCTGCTGATTCAACCAATCAGTCAACACAAAAATTTTGTTCATCAAAAACATTTCCAAAGCTTCAGGATTGTACTGAATACCTTGGGTGCGGTGGAACTGGTGCGGCACCAACATCGCCGCATAGCGCGCCAATTCTCCCGCTTTCCAATCCAGCAAAAATGGCAGCCAAGGATAACAAGCATCCAAGCGAATAAACCACAGCCGCACTTCGGGAATTTCCGAAATTTCTCGCGGATCTAACTCTTCCCGCGGATACTCTATTTCAAATTGTAGCTGTTGTTCGTTTTGGGCGATCGCTCCTTCTGCCAGCCACTTTTCAATCACAGTGCGTACCGGAGACAAATCTAAACTGTTTATGCGTTCGGCATCTATCGCTATCATAATACTCATAAAATTTCAACCTTATAGCATTAAGTTTTATCTATAATACCACCAATCACCAATCACCAATTATATCAAATTCGTTAACTTCCCTACACCAGAACTCTTGCACGCATTCGCCCAATATTGTAAAAAGAATCGGCGTTAATCCCGGTTAATCTGCGGTTTCCGCCTTACCTCAAAGATTTATGCAAGATTTTCTACTACTCGTTGCCCAACCATCACCCATTTTTCCCAAACTTGCTATCTTGCAAAGAATTACCAATCCCCTGGATAATTCCCCGCCCGATCAAACCAATTCCCCGCCCTATAACCTGAGTCAAAACGTAAACAACCCCAGCACCCAACAGCGAAATAACCGCGCGAACTCTAGGTGCGATCGCATCCCTGGTTTCCAGCAGCAAAGTCAAGGCTAACTGCCACCCAGAAAGCTGTGCTAACTCCTGATTTCTCGGAGAATAAATAGAAATTTTCTTAATTCCAGAATCGCCCAAAACAAACAGCCAAAACCTGCTTTCAAAAATAGCTTTCGGTTCCACAAAATATCTATCCCAGCTATATCTCCACGACAAATCATTCCGAAATCTCTCAATTTCTCGCGTCGAAATCAACTTACCATCGTAAAAAATTTGCTTGATTTCTTCAATATTTGCCAAATTATTTAGTAGAGGCTGTACCACTCCGCTAGCAACTTGTATTGCCAAATTTTCCAACAAAGCTTCAGCTCGCTGCATTGCTGCCGGGCTGCCCGAAACACAAGAAATATTGTCAACTGTTAGAGGAATTTCAAATAGCAAATGTGCAAAAAAATCAACTGTCATGGGTATTTTGTCAAGGATTTCTGCTGCAACTACATCAGCATCTGCCAGCAGCATCGGCACAACTTCTACGCCGCTGCCTGCCAAGAGATAAGCAGCGCTTCCCTCTTGACTTTCTCCCTGTTTCCAGCTTGTTTGACTGCCATCAAAAACCCGAGTTTCTCCCGTTTGCAGTGTATAGTATCTGCCAAAAAAATCTATGATTGTCGCCTCCCACAAATCCCGTAAAATAGCAGGCATTTTTTGCGACAATTGAGTTTGCTGCACTTGCGAAAAGCGCAATTCCTCCAGCAAATCCTTTAACTTCCGCAGGATGGAACTCATCAATTCACGCTTTTTGGGCGATCGCAAAATATCGATTTCCAAAGGCAACCCAGTCAAATTCACCAACTCAAACTGCAATTTAGCCGCCACCGAGTCAAACAAGCTACCTTGCCAATTAGTTGCAACCACCAAAGATGCAGCCGAAACTTGGGAATTCGCTAATTGCGATTGAGAATTATTTAACAGATTCTCGCTTCTAATTTCTTCTTTCTCCCCTCTGCGTTCTGCCCTCTGCCTTCTGCCTTCTGCCTTCTCCCCTTTTCCTTCAAATAATAACTGACTGACAATCCAGCGAGCTGCCAGCAATTCTCTGCGGCGCCCGCTGAGTACAACCCCATCTAAAATAGAGGGCAAATCAGTCGGATATGCGGCTCTGATATCTTGCAAATCAGCTTGGACAACCGCCAAAGTTGCATCTATTTCCCGTAGTCCAGAGTGACAAAAATAAGCCAGCATTTTTTTGTGTACTGGCGTATCAATTGTCCGATCATCTGCATTTTTATCTGCAATTGCTGCGGAGTTTTCTACTGTTTGAACCACCGCTGCATTTAGTTCTATTTCCGAGTTAGCTGCCGCATCGGTCGCCCAATAAGTGCGACCAGATGCCACCGCGCGAATAGCTTCGATTGTCAAGGAAATATCTCTACCTTTAGCACAATAGCCATTCGCGCCCGTAGCCTGTACTTGGGCCAACAGCTCCGGTGTCAGCGGCCCGCCTAGCAGCAACAGGGGCAGGTTGGGGTACAAACTTTTGAGTTCGCGACAAAATGCCAGCGCCTCTGTTGGACCCGATCGCAAATTTAAAGCCTCAACAGCCAAAATTACCAAATCTGCGGGTTTCTTGGCTGCTACCAATTCGAGCGAGCGAGCTTCTAGAACTCGCAAAGCCTCGGTTCCCCTGGAAACCTCTGCGACAACTTGCAAGTCTGGATACTGCTCGCAAGCGACTCGCAGCCCCAGCCGGAAAATGGGGTCGCCATCGATCGTCAGCAGTTGGAAATTACTCACTTGATTTTAGATTGGAGATTTTAGAGCTCGATCGCGCGAAAACCCAATTACTCGGGGAGCAAATTACCATCAGGAGGCCCAGCCGATTCAGGAATCGAGGGCGGCGCTGGTTCCGGAGCCGGAGCCGGAGGAGGAGCTGGTTCCGGTTCCGGAGCCGGGGCCTCTTGTCTCGCGGGCGGATAGTAAGGTTCCGGCTCTGGAGCGGGCGGATAGTAAGGTTCCGGTTCCGGCTCCCGGGCGGGCGGATAGTAAGGTTCCGGCTCTGGAGCGGGCGGATAGTAAGGTTCCGGCTCTGGAGCCGGGGCCTCTTGTCTCGCGGGCGGATAGTAAGGCTCGGGAGCCGGCGCATACTCCTCCTGTTGCGGAGCTGGCGCGTACTCCTGTTCCGGAGCTGGCGCATACTCCTGTTCCGGAGCTGGCGCATACTCCTGTTCCGGAGCTGGCGCGTACTCGCGAGTGGGTTCCGGTGGCGGTGCAGTATTGGCTCTAAGTTCGGCACTCCAGCGCCCGATCGCACCTGCAGCCTCTGAATACAGCGCCCTACCGTAACCGATTTGGGAAGCCGTATCGATCGCCGCTCCTAGACTGCCTTGAGACGCCAATTCCAAAGCTCGATCCAGAATCGGTCTGTCTTGAGCAACTTGCAGTTCGCTCACCCACTGATAGACATTATCCTGAGCTTTCGCGTACAAAGTCCTACCGCTCTTAATTGCCGAAGCTTTTTCAATAGCAGCACTAAGTTTTCCTTGCTTCGCCAGGGCTATAGCTTCATCCAACAAAGGCTGATCTTGAATAACTTCTATGCGTTTCGTCCACTGAGCCAAGAGAGTTTGCGCCTCTATCCTGCGGGGGCGGTTTAGAGCGATCAGGAGTAGCTGAGCCATGCCGCCCTTGAGTCCTTCAACCGTTTGCGGTTCTGCCAACTGCTTCGCCAGAGTCAGAAAAGATTGGTCTTCGATCCGCTGAATTTCCCGACGCCAAGCAGCCACCAAAGTTTGAGCGTGAACCCGCCGCGGCTGCTTAAGTCCGATGGTTTGCGCTTGCTCGATCGCGAGTGCAAACGTCCCTATCTGACCGACACTAGCGATCGTGCTCGCCACTTGCAGACGCAGCAAATCTTGAAACTGCACCTGCAAATTTTCAATTTGAACTTGAGCTTGCTTGTACAGAGGGCGACCCGGAGCAATTTGGCTAGCAGCCCCCTGCCCTTCCAGCAAGCTAAAAATGTGTTGCGGCAGCGGAGTTGATATCGACTGGTTCCACGTCACTGCCTGAGCCCTACCCAACTGCATCAAATCTTGAGCTTCCGCAAACAGCGGCGAATCCTGCGGCACCACAGAAGCAGCCTCGATCGCCCCCGGCAGGTCTTTCGCCCCCAACCGCTTAGTAGCCATTGCCAGCAAAGTCCGGCTCCAGCCCTCAATTTCCTTCTCAGCTTTAGCGCGGGCAAAAAGCTGCGGGTCTATTTTACGAGCCAGGACGATCGCCTCAGCGAATTTTTGCGGAGTTCCCTCCGTCGCCAAATCTCTAGCCTCTTGCAAGCGCTGCCAGCCGTTTCTTTCCAAAGAAATCTGCTGGATCAGCTCGTTGTACCGTTTCTGACTCCAGAAAACATTTTCCAGCTTGAACAGAGCTTGAGCATAATCCCAAGCCTTCCTTAAATCCTCACTTTTCAAAGCTGCTAGGGCTGTATCGTAGAGTTTTTGGCCCTCCTGCCAATTTTTTTCCCAAGCAGTAACAGCCTCCTGTACCTCGGGGTAAGACGGACTGGTTTTCGGAATTTTCGCCACAATCTCCAGAGCACCCTTCAAATCGCCCTTCTCAATTTTTGCCCTGGCAAACCCCAGAATGGCTTTCGACCATTCTCCTATCAAATGTTGACCTTGCGAGTATAGCGGATGTTCTTTCGGCCAAGCCTGCACCAATGCCATTGCCGATTCTAGCTGTTCTAGCTTGCCCGACTTAGCAGCTTGTTGAGCGCAGTAAAGTCGCTCTCCGTCCGCCGCCAGCGGCGACAGTTGCTGGCAATTCGGCGGTGGCGGCATCGTCAGCAACCACAGAAATGCAGCGGCACCGGTTACTCCAAATCCCACCAGGAGACTCAGCCAGATAAGCTGCCACTGCCAAAAAGTTCTTTTTCCCTCAGTCGGCAGCGCCGTTACTGAGGAACTCGCATCCCCTGTCGCCTCTGCACTGAACTGTGCCGTCGGTTTAGGGGATGGGTTGTATTGCGGTGGTGTGTGGAATTGGTCAGATTGTCGTCTCGCCATTACTTCAGCCTGTCCTGTAATGCGCACTAGAATGTGACACTCCCACATCAAATCTATAGATTGTGATGTCGGCTTCTGACTCCTGTTAAGGAGATCGAGAACTTCCTTCAAGGTACTGGCAATCTTTCCCTCTACGGCGTTTTATAGTGAGGTTCGTGTCTGGCCCCACTGGTTGCTTCCGAGTATTTTAGGCTCTCGAAGCACGTAAATCATACCAGTTATCAAACAGTTATTGACAGATCCCGGGGCCGTTTAGCAGAAAAAACAGTATAAAGCCCCGTCAGTCCATCAATTTTAGATTTTAGATTTTAGATTTTAGATTTTAAAATTGACTCTGCACATGAATTGTGGGAGGGATTCAACTAAGCTCTCATATTAAATCCGGGTCAGAAATTCCACTATCGGACTCAGCGGTTGAAACCGCCACTGCACAAACTTTGCTCCGCTCCAAGCCGATTAAAAAATAAAGGGGGTATAAAGCCGGATTTGGTCTACACTTTTACCTGTAGGGGGTAGGATTGATTTTTTGGGTTTAGTCGTAAATTTTATTCCCGATCGCCAAACTTGCCGATCGAGTTTCATTTTTCTGTTTTCCTTTTTTTCTACTGTTTTTTATACTGTGCCGAATTCCGGCGGGCGACGCAAAAAAACAGATCGAGCGCTGCTAAATACTTGAATCATTTTATACGACCGACCGGCCGCTCACAAAGATCTGTTTTGCTTCCAACAGCGGCGGCTTTATCGGTTACGAAGCCTTTGGCGTATCGCTGACACTCGATGCTTGCGTAGCGGACTCGGCCGAGCGATATCCGTAGAAATCTATCCGGTAGTCTACAATTCTGACACCAGTTTGCTGTTGGATTTGCTCGATCAAGTCGATCGGCAATTCCACATGAACGTCCAGAATCTGAGCCGTATCAAGACAATTGACGTGAGAGTGAGAGTCGCTGACATTGCCGTACAAGCGTCCCTCCGAGCGTTCTATGCACTCAATAATCCCTTCTCTCGACAAAGCTTCTAGATTTTGATAGACAGAAGTATGACCGATCGAATGCGCTTGTTTGTTGAGGCGATCGTAAATTTCGCGAGCCGAGAGGTGTTCTTTTGCCTCCCACAAAAGTTCTAGAATAAATCGACGCTGGCGGCTCAAGCGCATTCCCATCGCCTGACAGCGGTTTAAAGCATCTTCTAATGAACGTATTGGTTTCACAGCTACCGCCTTATAAAGCCTGCTCGATTTTTAATTCTGGTACAATATTGCACGCCTACATATCCACTAATTCTAACGCAGGGTTGCCCAACAGTAGAAGGTAGAGGGCAAAAATCTCGAATGAGTGAATTTTTTCGAGTTGCTGCTCAACGAGCGGCTGCCAGCACCCACCAGAAAATTATCCGCCTCACAAATATTGCTTTGACTCTATCTTCTACTGCAACACCTCCTAGTTCGAGGATTTGATGGCGTTAACCAGTAACTTGGCAATTTCCGAGAGTTGCTTTTTGTTGAAAGTTTTGAGCAAAAGCTTGACTACCGCCTTCGGTTCGGCTGGAAGTGCTACTTGCTTCGACGCTGCGGCTGGGGCTGCTGCGGCGCTTGTCTCTGCTGGTTTTGGGCTTGCTGCCAAAAGTAGCAAATTTTTACTCGGAACGATCGTCTTGACTTTCCCCCCTTGTACTAAATCGCCAGCTTCCTTGAGTTCTTTGATAATCAGCGGAGCTAAGACTTTATAAGAGTTTTTGGGATTAACGATCGCTGCTCTAGCGGTTTTTACTAAATTTTGCCAAGTCTCAATTTTACCTCCCAACTTATAGAGGCGAACGCACACAGCCGTCAACTCAGAGCGACTAGCAGCCGATTCTTTCTGCTTGAACACCTGCAACATTTCTTTGAGTAAAGTCATCACTTCAACAGCAAAATTCGCCGGCACAGCGCCCGCTGTTGGAGCGGCGGGCGTACCAGACCCAGCAGCCTGCACTTTGCCCGACCCCAATTTATTGAGGTGAGTTTCCAGTTGAGCAAAAACAGGCATCACCTGCTGCACGAGTTTTTCTCCCTCCTCATTCCTCAAGCCGAAAGGCCCCTCCAGTCGCCCCAGCAAGTCCTTAAGCGTATCAACTCCCTTTAAAAATAGGGATTCTGCCGTTTGGTCAACCTGCTTGACGGGCCCGTCCTTGAGCACCTTAAAACAATCTTCCAAGCGGTGAGCGGTTGTTTTAATACTATCTAAGCCGAGCATAGCCGCCCCTCCTTTCACGGAATGGGCGGCTCGAAACATCTCTTGGACGCTTTCGGGGTCTTTCATCGTGGACTTTAAATCCACTAAACCATTTTCTAGAGTATCGAGGTGCTCCTTAGCCTCCTCTATAAACAAACGCATAATTCGGTCTTGCTGATCTGACACGACAGTCCTCCTAACAATCTCAGCACCCTCCAGAAAGCACCCTCTTCGCGGGAGAAAACGCGACTCCTGGCTAAAGTCGGAAGCTCCCATGCAAAACATTCTAGCCTGCCTCAGCTAGCAGACTCAAAATACTGGTGTCGGGGCAATCTTAGCCCTAAAACTGGTGCGGTGGAGATTGAGCCTAGAGTTCTGAGGGAGTATCTGGAGCGACTTCAATACCCATTCCTTGTTTCATCATCTGCTGAGCCGTAATCAAGTCGCTTAACTCCTTGACTTCGACGCCTATGTCTTGGCAAGCCTTTTTCAGTTCCCGCTCGAAGGTGTTGAGGTCGCCTCCGTAGCCGCAAAGGTTCGCGGCTGTGGCGATTCCTTGTTGGGCGTTAGCTTTGGCGCAGTCGATCAATTCAATGCCTTTGAGGGGTTGGGAGGATGCCATAATTTCAAGCCACAATTTATCTTTTCTGCCACTGTAGCTAGAAGGTTGAGGTCGATCGATCTATCGAAAGGCATGAAAAATCCTATCTGTACTGCGTGTTACCAATTCATACTTCTTTTTTGGGATTGCCTGCCAAGATAGCAGTAGTTGAGATTTTCTAACCCCCATATTCCCAGCAGAAACCAGGTTTTTGCGTAAGTCCTCCTGTTTGTTGACAACCCGAAGTCATAACGAGTATGATTTAACAAGAAGCAAAACAGACAGCCGCCATGAGGATCGAAGAAATACCCCTCAACCAGATTCGCCGCCCCCTGCCGCGAGTCAACGACCAAACCAAAGTAGCCGGCCTCATGGAATCCATCCGCGAGGTAGGTTTAAACGAACCCATCGATGTGCTAGAAGTAGATGGTCAATATTACGGATTTTCCGGCTGCCACCGATACGAAGCTTGCCAGCGTCTCGGTTTAGAAACTATCCGCTGTAAAGTACGCCGAGCTACCCGTGCCGTGTTGCAGATGCACCTAGCCTGAGCCTCTCAACAGAAATTCACAACAGTCAAATATTCTCTCGCCCAAACCTTTCTAAGAAGTTCGATCGACAATCACTAATAACAAGCTAAAAACGTATGACTACCAACAACCACAAACAACATCTTTACCCGACCCGCATCGATATGTCAGCCGCCACCCGCTCTCAAGTAGTCGGGCTGCTAAACGCCACGCTGGCAACGACTCTGGACTTAAAAACTCAAGTCAAGCAAGCTCACTGGAACGTTAAAGGCATGGACTTCTACCAGTTGCACTTGCTGTTTGACGAAATGGCAACTGAACTCGAAGAATACATCGATTTGGTTGCCGAACGGGTCACAGCTTTGGGCGGTTTGGCTGTAGGAACAGCCCGCGCAGCGGCTGCTGATTCGATTTTGCCAGAGTTTCCGTTCGACATTTTAGATGGGAAAGAATATGTGACGGCTTTGGCCGATCGCTACGCACCCTACGCCCAACACCTGCGAGTCGCCATCGACAAAACAGACGAACTCGGCGATGCCGATACAGCGGATCTGTACACCGAAATTTCGCGGGCAATTGACAAGCGTTTGTGGTTCCTAGAAGCGCATTTGCAAGGTTCTGCGACAACTGCAACAGCCGCCGCCCGGGAAAAAGTAGCCGTCAAATAGCAAGCTTTCAATAATTGAACTTGCATCGGAATAAATTGCGAAAGTCTTGTGGGGCGGGCTGTTGGGTCCGCCCCAAAAATGTATTTCGTTAATGCTCCTGACAGCTTAGGATCGAGAATATGTCCATTTATTAATTTGGATGAGTTTTTCGTGACTGCCAATATTCCCGATTATTCTCCTCAACTGCAACGCCTGATGCAACAGGCGGGGCTTTCGAGCGATCGAGAACTCAGCCAAAAAGCAGGAGTTCCCGAAATTCAGGTCATCCGCCTGCGTCGCGGCTTAGCTTTGCAAACCCGAGCCGACATCCTGCTCAAAATTAGTCAAGCTTTGCAAATTTCCTTAAATGAACTGCTCGCAACCTTGGCGCCAGACTATGTAGAGTTAGAACAGGCACCACCGACAGCCCTAGAACAAGAATATCAGCGCCTGCAAGCTGCGATCGAACAGCAGCGAGAATCTTTGCTGCAGGAATTCCAGCTCTCCTGCGTGCAAATTTTAGAATCTTGGATGTTGCAGTGGCCGACTGCTGCGAGCAAAGCTCAGGAAAATCACAACTTGCGGGCTCAGAAACTACTGCCCTTGCTGCGGCCCGTCGAGCAGTTATTGGAGCATTGGGGAGTGGAGTCGATCGCCCCAGTCGGAGCCCAGATTCCCTACAACCCCCAACAGCACCAGCTCATGGAAGGAACAGCCGAGCCCGGAGAACCCGTCAAAGTCCGCTACACAGGCTACAGACAAGGCGACAAACTGCTCTACCGCGCCAAAGTTAGCCGAGTTTGATTAATACCAGAAGGCATTCGGCAGAACAAAGATTGTCCCTATCTCAAAATTCACTCCCGGCGAAGCGCGGCGACTCCGATCGGCGTTACGATCCGCGAAGATC
Source organism: Microcoleus sp. MON1_C5 (assembly GCF_036701875.1). Classification (NCBI taxonomy): domain Bacteria; kingdom Bacillati; phylum Cyanobacteriota; class Cyanophyceae; order Oscillatoriales; family Microcoleaceae; genus Microcoleus; species Microcoleus sp. MON1_C5. The sequence continues at coordinate 145,596 of NZ_JAUBRN010000008.1, forward strand.
GCCATCTTTTGCGCTCAACACTATTCTCCCGCTCTCAGGCTCTGGCGCTTTTCCCCTCTCTTATTTGGATCGGAGTCCATCTCGCAGCTATACTAGCCTAGTCTGGCTAGAAATTCTGACATTCCCACCGCAAAATATGAGTCCTGTAGTTAAAATTATTCAGCCCTCTGGCATTTTAGACGGCACCAAGGCAAGTCAATTCCGCCAAGAGATTAGCGACCTAGTGGAAGCGGGAGCCGATGTGGTATTGATAGACTTCACTGATGTGACATTTATGGATAGTTCTGGTTTAGGCGCTTTAGTCTTGGCGCTCAAAACAGTCCGGGCCGCTGGGAGTCAATTAGTTGTCTGTTCTATCAACGAGCAAATCCGCATCTTATTTGAACTCACCAGCATGGATCGAGTTTTCGAGATATTTCCGACCCGCGATGCTTTTAATAGCAAAATTCCTTCAACTAACTAAATCTTTGGGCTGCTGCCTTCTTGCTATTTTGTCGCAGATGCAATGCAAGAAGTCAGCTAGCCAAAGTTTACCTTGAGTAAAGACCAATCATCATCAAAAACTGCTTTAGCGTTCAACTTTTGAATGTAGTTCAAAACCAGCTCTAACTGGTCGGCACTTGCACCGTTGTAAGCTGCTAACAGGTCGACGAAAGGGTCAAGCCCCCAGATATTGCCGTCAGGTTGGTGGATCTCGTATACCCCGTCGCTAAAGATGTAGAGAGTGCTCAAATCCTCGACATCGCAGCAATTATCGACATAGGGGGCGTCGGGGAACATCCCGACAGGCATTCCGGGGGTTTTTAATCGCTGGATTTTAGCAGTGCTCGCAGGCGACTGGGAAATCAACACGGCCGGTGGATGGCCGGCGCTGGCATAAACTAGCTGGCGAGAAATGCGGTTGTAAACGCCATACCAGATGGTGAAATACTTGTCATTTTGGTAGCTCATCTGGAAGGTGGTGTTCAGGGCGCGCAAAACGTCGCTGGGTTTGTAGTAGTCTATGTTGGGGAGCGCGCGCGATCGCAGCAAATTCAGCACTGCCACAGAAGGCAGCGCCGCCCGCAAACCGTGACCGGCTACGTCGAGCAAGTAAATCGCCAAATAATCGGCATCTAGCCAGTTGTAGTCGAAGCAATCTCCCCCCAACTGCCGGGAGGGAATGAATTTTGCCTCAATGCTGATAGGTTCCGTCATCGGATCTGGCAGCAGCGATTGCACGTACTCGGCCGCCTCGGCTAACTCTGCTTCCAGACTTTGCTTGGCTATTTTTAAATCTCGGCTGAGTTGGTGCAGCCTCAATCCTGCGCGTACTCTCGCCTGCAACTCGTTGAGTTCGATCGGCTTCGAGATAAAATCGTCGGCACCTGCATCGAGCCCTTTGACTCGATCGGCGATCGAACCCAAAGAAGTCAACAAAAAGAATTGTGTAGTTGACAGATCCGGATCTGCCTTAACTCGACGGCAGACATCGATGCCGGTCAAGCGCGGCATGATCCAATCGCAAATTATCAGGGCCGGACGCAATTTTTGCGCCTGCGCTACACCGTCTTCGCCATTGCTTGCTACTGTTACTTCGTAACCCTGTTTTTTCAGGGTTCTTCTCAGCAGTTCTTGAACAGCCGTATCATCGTCAATAACCAGAATTTGAAACATGGGCACTTAGGTACTACAAGTTTTTCAAGGTCTGGGGGTCATTTAAAATATATCCTGTCAGCGCCCTTGTCTGAGATTGAGTATAGTTTATTGGCATCGCTTTCGAGGTAATTGCTTTTGACAGCGGGTCGTTGAGTTCAATTTACGTTAAAATTTGATGGAAATTTAGCGTGATCGAACTTCACTCAGTTTATACTCAGAATATAAATTTTTATAGACTTTTATTTGCCACAGCCGCTGGTTGACATGAAAGTGCTATTTATGGTATAGTGACTAACCGATTAGTGGATTAGACATCGCTCGACGGCCCACCAAAGCTAGTATCCTCAAACTACCATTCAATTTTGCCGCCGTTGTATTTTGTCTCATCGTATTTTTTCTGGTTGTATTTTGCCCACCGGCCGATGAAGAACTTCTGTGGTGAGCGTGATTGAATTAAAGGGTTCCGAAAAGTTGCTGATGCTAAAAAAAGCGGATCTTCAAGTCAATACAGGTCTGAGTGGATTAAGCTGGGTTTTGTCGTGGTTTGCACAATTGTACGACTCGCGAATTCCTACAAGTGTGTGGATACGATGTCAGTTAGCTTTGGCTGAGGGCTTTACGAATGCGGTGCGTCACGCCCACAAGGGCAAACCACCGGATTTGCGTGTTGACATTCAGGTGGCGGTGTTCGCTGAATCTTTAGAGATTAAAATTTGGGACTCGGGCGATCCGTTTGATTTAGAGCAAAAAATCAAAGATATTTCGGAAAAAGTCGATATTAACTCTCCGGGCGGGCGCGGTCTAAAATTGATTAAAGACATCGCAGACAGTATTAGTTATGTGAGAACGGCTGATGGACGGAACTGTTTGTCGATGGTCAAAAATTATACTCCTGTCTCAAGGTCGAACAATGAAGATGATATTTTGGAAGTGGTAGAGGAAATTTCTGATTAATGGATTCATCGGGTTTTAAACGCGGGACAGAGGATTAAGCCACAGCAGAATTGTCCGTTTTAATTCATTTAATTCTCGATACACTTCTTGTTTGACCCATTGCCCGATCGCGTCGAAGGGTGTAAAAATTTGACCCACAGGCCAGCTAACATCTTGACCTAATGGTGTTTGATGGTTGCCGGCCAGGGTCTGAACTGTAATCATGTCGGGAAATCTCTGTTTTAGCAGACCAGTCAAAAGCAGGGTTTGGTCGATGTTGTCGCCGTTAAATTTGACTAAAAGATTGCGCCGGATTTGATAGCTATCTTGGACGAGGCGATTGGTGTCTTGCGGGGAAGGGGTAAACTCGACTTTAAAGACGGGGGAAATTTGCTCGACGATCGGGATTGCTTCGGATGCCGCATAATTGTTGAAAGAAATCAGAATATTGCCTGCCCTTTCTATGTCAAATACAGAACCGATCAGCAAGTGCAGTTTGCATCCCATGCTGTGTCCCATACCGTAAATGGGGAGATAGGAAGATTTGAGCAATTTAGTGCCACGCAGGCGATCGAGGGCATTTTCAAATTTGTTGAGGACATCGCGGGCGATCGCAATATGATCCAAAGTATTGACAAACGGCGTTGCGACTACAAGATACCCTTGGTTCCCCAAAGCTTCTAACAGCCAGCGATAGGTGAGTTGCGGTGCTGTCGCCACAAATGCACCGCCGAGAAAATGTACGATCGCGATCGGTCTTGAGGGAATTAATACCCAGTTGCCAGAAACTTCTTGCCAGTCCATAAATTCAATCTAATTCCAAATAAAAAGGCGAGCGCCCTCTGAAGGTAGAAAGCAGAATTTTTGCTAAATTTTTGCTTTTATTTTCTGCTTCAAAAAGGGGTTTGCTACCCATTTTTTCATTCAAAAAACTTGGCTCTTTACTTATATTATGATATTTAGTGTAACTGTTTTCGCAGCAAATAGCACGGTGCGGGAACGCTGCTCTTAGCGCCCTGTATAGGCTTGAAGCTAGTGGCAGAATAAATCAAGGCTGACATCCGAGCGCGACTTTCAAAGATGTGTATATCGTGCCCCATCGCACGGCTGCAAGCCGCTGTAGCTGGTATTGCGGGTAATTGATCCGACAGGATATTAACAGTCAAATACGGCTCAAAACCCCAATATCGCGTCTTAACCAGTCTCTGGGCGATCGGCTTCGATTCGGCTTTATTGGCAGTACCTAATTTCTTGACTAAACCCGCATATAGCAGTTCTCAATAAAGTGAGGTATGCCCTATGCCCTATGCCCTATGCCCTATATCAAGCGTGCACCTCATGTTACTGAGAAAGGGTATACAACTATAACATCCTTTAGGACAGCCCCCCGATTTCAGACGATCGCTGGGGGTTTAATTCTGCCGAATAACCAATACCTTCTGCCGTTTGATGACTCAACTTTTCGTGAGTCTTCATCCATTTCCACTTGTTGACAGTAGCTTGCGGATTGAGCACGGTGGTAGCGACGCCGTAAACAATAGTAGGCAAAACCTCCCGATTTAACCAGCTTTGTCCCAGCTTTCTCATGTAGTGCTGCGCCAAAAGTTCTCGAAATTTGTTAAGCTTTTTCAAAAGCGGCAAATTCTTAAAGAATAGCTGTTCGTACTCGTTAAGCGATAACTCTTTTTCTCCCCGCAAGCGCCGGAGTTGGTTTTCCTGGACACAATCAGAAGCTATGCGCTTTTTCAGCCAGTGCTTATCTGTGAGAGATTTGCCTCTAATTCGATAATTTCCCAAAGGTGCCGTCGCCGCTAGCAAGCCATACTTTTGAGCAAGTTTGGTAAATAACTCTGTATCTTCTCCTACCTCCCAATCTTCTGCAAACCCGCCTTCTTTGAGAAGAATGGAGCGATCGACTACAACCGAAGACGGGAAAACCCAAGGGCTTTCGCCTGTCTCCTTAATCGCCTGCATTTCTGCTTTAGTTGTAGGATAGGTGGGAATGTAACTTAACTTGTTGCCGCGCTTGTCTAAATACCGCAAAGCGTGAGCCACAGCTTTGACTTCGGGATTGTCTGCGAGCATCTTCAAACAAACTTCTAGCTTGTTGGGTTCCCAGGTATCGTCGCTGTCGATAAACGCTACATACTCGCCCGTTGCCCGATATATCATTAAATTTCTCGCCTTAGAAACCCCGTAAGTTTGGGGATTTCGGAAGTATTGAACTCTCGAATCTTGCTCGACCAGCTTAGCAGCAACTTTGTCAGTAGCGTCCGTAGAGCCGTCATCAACAATTAAAATTTCTAGATTCTTGTGGGTACCATTGAGTACGGAGGCAACTGTCTCGGCCAGAGTGTCGGCAGCATTGAATGCAGGAATGATTACACTAACTTTTTGGCTGTTCATAACTTGCATGAGGTGTGGTTTGGTAGTTGTTCGCCGAAGTAGAGTCTGGAAGCAGACACTCTGACTCCTTTACGTGTAACTACCAGTATTCCCGAAACTTGCCTAGATACTGCCAATATAACAGGCTTACCAACCTGAGTGTGATCTACCATAAGGGGGGGAAAGGCGTTAAAAGACGGAGTGCAGACTATTTGGGCGGCAATTTTTCTGACACAGGCCTCGGCTGCGAGGCATTTAGGGTTTTATCGGGGGATTGGAATTTCCCTAAAGCCGATCGCATATTGTTGCTTTAATAGAACTTACCCAGAAAAACCAGACCTCACCCAAAATTATTGGTTTGAGAACTAGATATCTACTAAAAAACCGGGTTTCTGACTCAGAGCGATTCGGGTTAATCGCTGATAATAGAATTGTTTGTCGTGGAACCGGAGCGGGCGAGTGAAGAATCTCATTCCTGACTACAAACCTAATTATCATCCTTTAACCAAACTTGAGTTCAAGAGTCGGTAAATCCTGTTTTATTGATTAACTCACCCGTCCAACAACTGCTAAAAAATGGCTCGGCTAGGTCTGGTATGTGTTGCATTGCCGTAGCAAGTACCTAAATTTTTGAGTAAATTATGTTTGATGTTTCATCAACTGATTTTCTTCTGCTTCATCAGCTTTTTTGAAATCAGTGTTTTCTCAATAAAGATGCTTTTTCAAACTTGTTTAATTATTAAGTGGCCCTAAGCTTTCCCTCATTTCTCTCTTCGTCTTTCACCGCTAGAGCCTCCTAGGTTCAAATCGTTTCCTGGTCTGCCATAACAGGTAATTTATCTGCGGTTGAGTTGAGTACCGGTAATTGCTCAACTAGGGGAAAAAATGGAGCCATCAATAGAGAGAGCTTGTTGAATAGATTGATAAGCAGTTAAACC